>JANMSU010000349.1:0-12663 GCA_031389835.1 Chloroflexota bacterium | reverse complement strand
CGCTCGACGATCGCGGCGTACGACTCGGCGTGCGCGACGGTAGGGACGTTCTGCATGAGGCCGACGAGGAACTGCGCGCCGCCGACCTCGTCGAGCTCGCTCCGTGCTGCGAGCTCCGCTTGCACCGTCTGGAAGCCAAGTGCTTCGCCACGCTCAGCGACACGCTCGACGGCGCCCAGGATGAGCCGATGCTGTTCTCTCGATAACGAGGCCGGCGCGATGCGCCCACGGACGACGTCCTCGTACACCGCGGGATCGATGAGGACGGCGCCGAGCAACGAGGCCTCGGCCTCGGGATTCTCCGGCGGCGGTTTGGGTGTGTTGCGCTCGAGTCCGAGGTCGGCCGTCATACCGGCATGTCGTCCGACGTCTTGCTGAAGAACTTGGCCTGCTCGGCCGCGAACAGCAGCGAGAAGATCCCCGTGGGGCCGTTGCGGTTCTTCGCGATGCTGCCGTGGATCAGCTTCGGCGCGCCCGCAGCGGTGTCCTCTTTATCGCGCCAGAGCATGAGCACGACGTCTGAATCTTGCTCGATGGCTCCCGAGTTGTGACTCACGATTCCATCCGCGAGCCACGATGCCGGCCCCGGCACTGTGAGGTCGAAGACCTCTTCCTCGCCATCCGGCGCTACTTCGATGACGCTGTCCCAGAACAGATCACTCGACGCATGGGCGAAGAGCTCATCGTCGTCGAGCAGGGCGGCGTACTCGATGACGGTTGCGCGTGACGGCGAGAACTTGAAGTGCGCCGTGCCGCCATACGAAGTGCCCCGCTTGGCGGCCATTGCGCGCTGGGTGATCGATTGCTCGCGCATTCGCTCGCGCACGATTGCGAAGACTTCGCGTGGGATCGTATCGACGTTCGTATTCGCATTCACATCGACGATCGCATCGACTAGCGCGGCTGCAGGCTCGACCCGCGGGCCGAAGGCGCCGATCTGATCGAGGAACCGCTGCTGCGCGTCCGTGCCCGAGACGTTGACCTGATAGCCGGGGAGGTAGCCGTCCTCCTCGACCTTGTACGTCCGCGTCACGATCCCGAAGCGCAACAGAAGAGCAGCGACATCTCCCGCGAGACCGATGCTGTTCGTCGCGTAATACACGCTGTGACCACCGCGACGACCTGGGTTCGAGACGCTGATGCTTCCGTCCGTGGCCCATAGGTGCTGGAGCAGGATCACGAGCTGTCGATTCGGAAGGCGGAACACTTCGCGGGGGAGCCGCTTCTGATCTGAGCGCTGTCCGAAGATCCCGAGCTGCCGTAGCCAGCCGTTCACGCCTGCCGGATGCCAGCGGTTGCCGTTGCCGCCAATGAACAGCTGCTGCCAGCTGCCGATCGGCTTCTGCGGATAGACGACCGCGTTGAATTCATCGCTCGCGGCACGAGCGACGACGTCGCGATTCTCGGTTGAGCTGCTGGTGTACCGAAGCGGTTGATGGACGAGATAGCTGCCGTCACCGATGAGCTGGCCGAGCAGGGCGAGCCTCGGTTCCGACCACTCGATCGTGTCGGCGGGCTCGGGCAGGCGTCGGGCGATGGCCAGACGATCACCTTCGCGCAGCTCGCCGACCTTGCGCCACCCGTCGAATCCGTACAGGCGATGCTCGGCCGTAGCGCGGATCTCGCGACCGCTCGCAAGACGGACGCGGTAGACCGGTCGACGCCCGAGCGACCACACGAGGTCGCTCTTCGCGGTGACGATCCGTCCGCCCTGTATCGACAGGACCTCCGGAGTCGTCCCAACGAGCTCACGGATCGGCAGTCGGCGACCATCGGCAAGGCAAACGAGGGTGTCACCGGTGACGCACTCACGCAGCGTCGAGAGCTTCGGCTCCAAACCTGAATCGCCTGCCGCACGCGAGAGCTGCGACAGACCGATCACGACGACGTTCAGCTCGCGCGCGAGCGACTTGAGATTCTTCGTGATCGTTGCGATCTCCTGCACACGGTTCTCTTCGTGTTCGCCGGTGCGCATGAGCTGGATGTAGTCGACGAGGATCACCTCGAGACGGTCGTGCGAGCTCGCGCGGCGTGCCTTCGTGCGAAGCTCCATGATCGAGAGGCCAGGCGTGTCGTCGATGAGGATCGGCAGACCCGCGAGCGATGAGGCGGCCTCTGTGTCGAAGACGTTCCCGGTGCGCAGCGCGAGCAGGTCGGTGCGGCTGTTCATCGCGAGGAAGCGCGACACCACCTGCTTCGTATCCATCTCGAGCGAGAACACGAGCGTCGGATGGCCGCGCTTGGCCATGTTGAAGGCCATCGCGAGCCCGAGGCTGGTCTTGCCGACCGACGGGCGCGCGGCGATGACGACGAGGTCGCCGGCGGAGAAGCCCTCGGTGTAGAAGTCGATCTCGCGGAAACCCGATGGGATCCCGCTCACCTCATACGGCTTCTCCATCCGCTGGCTGAGGTGATCGAAGTTCTCTTGCAGCGCAGCCTGGATGTGCCGGAGCTGTGCGTTCGCGGATTCGTCGCGCAATGCGAAGATGCGCTGCTCCGCCCGATCGAGCGCGAGCGGGATGTCGGTCGGTTCGCCGTACGCGTCCGCGGCGACGGCCGTCGCCGCGCCGAGGAGTCGCCGCAGGATCGCGCGGTCGCGCACGACGCGCGCATGCCGCTCGATCTCGACGGCTGTGGGTACCAGCTCGGTGAGCTCGCGCAGGTACGCCGGCCCGCCGATGCGGTCGAGCTCCTCGCGGCGCGCCAGTTCGATCTGGACGGTGAGCGGATCGATCCGCTCGCGGCGCTCGAGGAGCGCCTGCACCGTCCCGTAGATGCGCTGGTGCCGGGCGAGGTAGAAATCGTCCTTACCCAAGAGATCGGCGACCTTGAAGATCGCGTCGCGGTCGATGAGGAGACTGCCCAGCACCTGCTGCTCGGCCGACTCATCCCACGGAAGCGCTCTTTCGGGGCTCTCTGCGGTCACGCCGCCTCCAAGTGCAGGGTCCTTGCCACTCTAGAACATACGTTCGGTGTCAAACCGCCTAGAAATACGGATGAAATGCGGGTGGGGGATCGCACGCGATAGGACCAAAGGGTGACTGAGAAGGGTGCTCGCGGCTACGACACTATCCGCAGAACGTGGTCGGGACCGTCCACCGCTTGTGGTGGGTCGCGACCTTTATCCACCAGACGTTATCCACAGTTGTGGAAAAGGGAGCGCACATGCGGGTCCTTGTCACCGGCGGCGCCGGATTCATCGGCAGCACCATCGTCGATGCCCTCGAAGCGCGCGCCGACCTCGTTGTCGTCGTGGACGATATCTCCACCGGCGACCGCGCCAACCTCGCGCCGGACATCGCGCTCCGCGTTGCCGACGTGTCGGACGCGAAGGCGCTCCGTGCGGCAGTGCACGGCGAGGGATTTGACGCCGTCGTGCACTGCGCCTCGCGCACCAAGGTCGTCGAGTCGATGGAGAAGCCCGAGCTCTATCGACGTGTCATCGTCGAGGGCACGCGCAACGTCGTCCATCTGGCGGAAGAGGTCCACGCGCAGATGCTGGTCAACATCTCGACGGGCGGCGCGATCTACGGCGAGACGAAAGCCTGCGCCACCGAGGCCGTTCCGGTCGATCCGCAATCGAACTACGGGAAGTTCAAGGCGGAGGCCGAGCAGATCGTGGCGGCGGCGGAGATCCCGAACATCACGCTGCGGCTCGCGAACGTCTATGGCCCGCGTCAGCGACAGGATCTGGAGGGCGGCGTCGTTGCGATCTTCCTGGGCCGCTGGCGGCGGGGCGAAAAGCTCACGGTTTTCGGCGATGGCACAGCGGAGCGCGACTACATGTTCGTCGGCGACGTGGCCGACGCGGTCCTCTCCGCTTTCGCCGCCAACTGGAAGGGCGTCTACAACATCGGGACCGGTGTCGCGACGAGCGTGAACGAGCTCATCGCCGCGATGGCCGAGGTCCTGGGTCCGCCGCCGGGCATCGCCAGGGCGCCCGAGCGTCCAGGCGAGACCCAGCGCTCCTGCGTGGACGCGACGCGGGCGAAGCGCGACGGCCTCTGGGAGCCGCGCACCGCCCTCGCCGAGGGACTGCGCCGGACGGTGTCGACGGCTTGACCCCGCGGCGTACGATTCCGCGCGGAAACCGACGCGATGACCATGGCCTTTGCCGACAAGTCGCTCACGTGCCGCGAATGCGGCAACGCCTTCGTGTGGACCGCGGGCGAGCAGGAGTTTTACCAGCAGAAGGGTCTGCTCCACGAACCGCAGCGTTGTCCCGAATGCCGTAAGAAGGCGAAGGCCGAGCGCGCCGCGGCGCGAGCCGCGAACATGCACGACGTCATCTGCAGCAACTGCGGCAAGCCCGCGCAGGTCCCGTTCGAGCCCCGGACCGACCGACCCGTTTACTGCTCGGAGTGCTTCGAGGCCCGCCGCAGTGCTCCGCCGCCCGACGCGGCGCCGCCCGCCTGACGCTCCGGCACCTCCACACCGCTAGCCTCGATCTGTGCGCGGCTTCATCGTCGGACTCCTCATCGGCATCGTGCTCACGGTGGGGCTCGGGATCTTCGCGCTCGCGGCGGTCGGTCACACGCTGGCGGTCGAAGATCCGCTGGAGAAGGCTGATGCGATCGTCGCGATCTCCGGCGACACCGGCGCGCGCACGAACACCGCGATCTCGCTCTGGAAGCAGGGCTTCGCGCCGCTGATCGTGTTCTCCGGTTCGGCCGTCGATCCCGATTCCGTAAGCTCGGCCGAGATCATGCGCCGCGAGGCGCTGCGCCTGGGCGTGCCGGAGAACGCGACGCTCATCGAGCCGGCATCGGCGACGACGGAAGAGAACGCGACCGAGGTCGCGAAGCTGATGGTGGCCCGCAAGCTTCATTCGGCGATCTTGGTGACGAGCCCGTACCACCAGCGGCGTGCGGACCTGCTGTTCAGGAGGTCGTTCGAAGCCGCCGGCCTCGTGTTGCGGAACTATCCGGCGCGCGATCCCGAATGGGATCCCAACCTCTGGTGGGTGCGCGAGCCGCTTCGCTCACGTACGTTGATCGAGCTGGCCAAGCTCGCCGCCGAGATCGTGCGTCCCGCGGTCACCTCGCGAGCCCCTTAATCCGACTGGCCGTGTAAGGCGGGAGCGCCGCGGACGCGGCGCCGCGGGTGACGCGGCGAGTGGGATTCTCGCGAGCGAGAGTGGAGGGGCCCCGCCGGCAGAGGAATAGGTAGCGAATGGTTAGGCGGGGAGGCCAACTCGCGAGCGAGAACCCCGAGCCGCGGCAGGACCCGCGGCGTGCAACGCACGCGGCGCGTATCGTCTTAATACGTGCCAGTGACCGCCGTCGTCGGGGCCCAATGGGGCGACGAAGGCAAGGGCAAGATCACGGACCTCCTTGCGCAGGAGGCGGACGTGGTCATCCGCTTCCAGGGCGGCAACAACGCCGGTCACACCGTCGTCAACCAGCACGGCACTTTCAAGCTCCACCTCGTGCCGTCGGGCATCTTCAATCCGAACGCGCTCTGCATCGTCGGTCCGGGCACCGTCGTGAATCTCCAGGTCCTGTGCGAGGAGCTCGCGAACCTCGAGCGCAGCGGCATCCGCACCGACAACCTCCGCGTTGCGGAGCGCGCGCATCTGCTGATGCCGTGGCATGTGGCGATCGACCGTCTCGACGAGCGCGAGCGTGGCCGGCAGAAGCTCGGCACCACCGGTCAGGGCGTCGGCCCGGCGTACGCCGACAAGGTCTCGCGTCACGGTATCCAGGTCTACGAAGTGCGCGACGAGCGTCGCTTCCGCGAGCGCGTGGCGCACGAGCTCGAGCGGCAGAAGAAGGTCCTCGAGCGCTACGGTGACGCGCCGCTCGACGCGAAGGCCGTCGCGGACGAGGTGCTTGCGGCGGCGGCGACGCTCGGCGATCGCATCGTCGATACGCTCCCGATCGTCGAGCGCGCGGTGCAGACCGACGCGCGCATCCTTCTAGAAGGACAGCTCGGCGCGATGCGCGATCTCGACTGGGGCATCTATCCGTACGTCACCTCCTCCAATCCGCTCGCGGGCGGCGCGGCGGTGGGCGCCGGGATCCCGCCGCGGTACATAACAAAGGTGATCGGGGTCGTGAAGGCGTACTCGACCGCGGTCGGCGAAGGTCCGTTCCCGACCGAGATGGCCGGAGGTGAGGGCGACGCGCTGCGCGAGCGAGCCAACGAATACGGCGCGACGACCGGCCGTCCTCGGCGCGTCGGATGGTTCGACGCCGTGGCGGCTCGCCACGCGCATCGCCTGAACGCGTTCACCGAGCTCGCCGTGACGAAGCTCGACGTGCTCGGCGCGTACGAAGAGATCCCCTTCTGCGTCGGCTACGAGGTTGACGGGGCGATGACCACCGACATGCCGCCCACTCGGGTCCTGGAGCGCGCCGTGCCCCGCTACGAGAAGCTCGCCGGATGGTGCGATCCGCTGACCGGCGTCGCGGACCGCGCGCATCTGCCGGCCGCGGCGCGCGCGTATCTCGCGCGCATCGAAGCGACGGTCGGCGCACCTGTCGGGATGGTCGGTATCGGACCCGAGCGCAGCGCGACGCTCCTCTAGAATCCGCCGTCGATGGGTAGCCTCCTGGATGTCGCGTTTCCCTATCGCATCAAGAGAAGGTTCGGTGCGGCGTCGTTCGCGCTCATCTTCCTCGTGCTGCTCGCAGAGATCGAGCTGCTCGTCTTCATCGCGCTTGCGATCGTCGCGCAGCGCCTGGACCTGTTCACCGGCCTGCAGCCGATCATCTTTCCCGGCGCGTGCCTTGTCGCCCTCGCCGCCTCGGCCGTGTTTTGGTGGCGCGCTCGATCCTGGACCAATCAGCGCGTCGAGATGCTGAACCTTTGGGCCCAGGGCGGCACCGCGTACGGAGAGCGTCTCGCGAAGTCGCGGCAGCAGCGCTAGCGCCCGGGGTTGCAGGGGGTTCGCCCTCTGGATCGAGCGGATGCGCGGGTCCTACTATCGGCACGCTTGACCCCCCGCGATCCATTCGTGCCGGCATCGCGTCAGCTCAGCACCAGAAGACAGCTGTTGATCCGTACGCTGGCCACCGGCGCGGCCGTCGCCGGCGGAGGCGCTCTCGAGGCGTGTGCACGACCGTCCGAAGCAGCTTCGATAGCGGTCACCGAGCCGCCCGAGACGACGACCGTACGCATCGTGAATCCCGTGGAGTGCGATCCGGGTCTATGGCTCGCAAAGGACTACCTCCGCGAGGAGGGCTTCACTGACATCACCTTTGTCCCAACGCCCTTCACGTCTCGAGACTGGATCACCAATCGCCTTGCGGACTTTGCCTGTGCGCATCCCGAGTTCGTCGTTGGGACGATCGATGACGGGTTGCCGCTCGTCGTGGTCGCGGGACTCCACTCCGGATGCCTCGAGCTGTGGGTTCGCGATGGCATCGCGAACTACCGCGATCTTCGTGGCAAGAGGATCTCTGTGCGTGTCAGGGACATCTCAGATCAGTTCTATGCGTTCTTCGCGACACTGCTGGGCTACATCGGTATCGCGTTGACGGACGTCCAGTTCATGGCAGCCACGGGACCGAACGACTATGCCGGGATGATCAGCGCATTCACCGAGGGGCGCGCGGACGCGGTACTCGCCGGCGCCGCACAGGGCCCGATCCTGCGGCGGCTTCCAAGACCGCCTGGCCACGTAATTCTGGAGACGATGACTGAGAAGCCGTGGTCTCAGTACTACTGTTGCCATCTTGTCGCGAATCGAGACTGGGCGCGCCAGAACCCGATCGCGACCAAGCGCGTCACTCGCGCCCTCCTTCGGGCCACCGACGCGGCCGCGAAGGACGCTCCGCGTGCGGCTCGCGCTGCGGCCGCGACTGGTTTCGGCTTCAAGGACGAGTCCCTCACCATCGAGACGATGGCCATGTGCAAGTACAACTGGCGCGACCTGGACCCTGAGGAGACCCTGCGCTTCTTCGCGCTCAGACTCGCCGCCGCAAAGCTGATAAAGAGCACGGCGCGGGAGATCATCGAGAGGGGAACTGAGCTCGCGTACATGCGCCAGTTGCGTAGCGAGCTGAAGTCCTAAGGCCGCTCGATCCGGTCGTCCACGGCATCGCGCGCCTTCCCGCGCCGATCCAGACGAAGCTCCTCATCGCCCTCGGAGTTCTCGCCGCGCTGCTCACCGCCCTCGGTGTCATCGGTCTTCTCGTACTCGGCGAGTCGAACGCCCGAGCGGAGCGGCTCGTTGATCTCCAAGTCCGCACGGCCGCGTTCAGCGGCCTGAGGCTCGAGACGACGAGCCAGCAGTTTGCGCTGGCGAGGGCGCTCGCGGCGCCCGAACCTCGCACGATCGATGCGGCCGCCAGACAGATCGCAGCCACGGCGTACAGCATCGACCGACTCCAATTCGTCGTCCCTTTCGAGGACACCGACCGCGTCATGCGCGTAGCCCGCGCGCAAGATGAATTCGCGGCTGCGTCGACTCGCATGCTCGATCATCTGAGCGCTGGCCGCACTGGGGATGCGCAGCGGGCGCAGACGATCGAAGTCACGCCACTCGCCGACCAGCTCGCGCGCCTCACGGACGACCTCATCAATCGCGCCGATGCCGAGGTCGCGCAGAGCGTTAGCGACACGCGCGGGGCGTTTGCGCGTTCGCAGGTCGTCGTCATCGCCTTCGCCGGAGCCAGCCTCGCTCTTGCGCTGCTACTCGGCCTCGCCATCGCCCTATCGATCATCGGTCCGCTCCGCGCGATCGGCGCGCGCGTCGAACGTATCGCTGAGGGTGACTTCAGCGGACAGCTCAGCGTCGATAACCGCGACGAGCTCGGAGCACTCGCGGCGAACGTCGATCGCATGAGCGACCACCTCGTCATCTTGTATGACCAGCTGGAAACGCGTGCCGCGGACGACGAACGGCTGCGGCTTGCCCGTGACCTGCACGACCTGCTGGGTCACGGCTTGTCGCTTATCACCATCAAGAGCCAGCTCGCTCGGCGATTGCTCGCACCCGGTGAGAGCGCGCTGGCAAAGAACGAGATCGCCGACATCGAGCGCGTCGCGCGCGAGTCGCTACAGGACGTGCGACAGGCGGTCGACGGCTACCGGCAGCCGAGCTTCACCTCGGCGCTCGCGGGTGCGCGGGCGGCGCTCGCTGCCGCGGGCATCGAAAGCACGATCGACGCCAACGAAGACTCGTTGCCGACCGCCGTCGATTCAACTCTCGCGTGGGCCGTACGGGAGGGGGTCACGAATGTCATTCGGCACAGCGGGGCGGCCGCGTGCTCCATACGCCTCACGCGTGAAGCTCGCGAGGCGAGTCTCGAGATCACGGACAACGGTGCCCAAGCTCAGGCGAGCGCACCCGGCAACGGTTTACGCGGATTGCAGGAACGCGCCGCGGCGCGCGGCGGTCACGCCGACGCCGGGCCGTTACCCGCCGGCGGCTTCCGCGTGCGCGTGTCGGTCCCCCTGTGAGGGCGGCGTGATCCGCGTCATGCTCGCCGAAGATCAGGCGATGGTCCGTGGTGCGCTCAAGGCTCTGATCACCTTGGAGGACGACATCACCGTCGTGGCCGAGGTCGGACGCGGTGACCTGGTCGTGGAAGCCGCGATCGCGGCGCGGCCCGACGTTGCGCTTCTTGACATCGAGATGCCCGGCATCGACGGACTCGAGGCGGCACGAGCGCTACGTGAGGCGCTGCCCTCCTGCCGCTCGCTGATCCTGACGACGTTCGCGCGGCCCGGACTCGTGCGGCGCGCGATCGAGAGCGGCGCTCACGGCTACCTGTTGAAGGACGCACCGGACTACGAGCTCGCGCGTGCGATCCGGCGCTGCGCCGCAGGCGAGTCCGTCTTCGAGCCGTCACTCGCCATCGAAGCGCTCGCCGAGGGCGCGAACCCGCTCACGGCCAGGGAGTGCGAGGTTCTCGCGGAGTCGGCGGGCGGCGGCGCCATCGCCGACGTTGCCACCGCGCTCTCACTCTCTGAAGGGACCGTGCGCAACCATCTCTCGGCCGCGATCCAGAAGCTCAGCGCGCGGAACCGAGCTGACGCCGCTCGCATCGCTCGCGAGAAAGGCTGGCTCTGACGCATTCGACATGACAGAAGTCAGCCCGCGATCAGGACGGGCGTGACTTCCGCGGACGACTCTCCTGCCCGAAGGTGCGTGAAGAAAGAGAACGCGCAACGGAAAGGAGTAACAAGGTGGACCAGCACAAGGAACGGAACGCCGTCCGAGCGACCTTTGCGATCCTCGTGATCAGCGCAAGTCTGCTTCTGGCAGCCGCCGGCCTGAACACGTACGTCGGCAACGCCGCTCAAGGTCATGTCGAGCGCGATGTCAGTGACGGCAGCTTCGGCGATGCCAGGCTCACGGATGGACTGACTCCGACCAAGTGAGCAGAGTTGCCCCAACGAAGGCTCCGGCGACAGCAGTCGTCCGGAGCCTTTCGTTGCGCCCGGGGCCCACGACGGCCGGTTCGATCGTCCCATGACAGATGTCAGCGCGAGATCAGGACGGGCGTGACTTCCGCGCGCTTCGTGCCGGCGCGAAGGTGAGAGCACGAGCGGCAGGGTCAGGAACCGTGCCGCTACAGAAAGAGGAGATCACATGCGATCCGTTCGACTGGCTCTCGCCATCCTCGCGCTCGTCGCCGCAATGACCGTCACCTCGGGTCCCTCAGCCTCGGCCGCCTGGCCAAAGACCCTCAACGCGCAGAAGGACTGCGGGTCCTTCCCGATGCCTCCGATCTGCGTCATCACGGACTCGAACCTCAAGATCCTGCAGGGCGCCGCGGTCACGTACACGGCGATCGTGTTCTCTACCGATCATCTGACGAGTCCCGTGACTCTCCGCGCGACTGACAACCGGCAGAGCACGGCCACCGGTCAGTGCACCTTCTACTTCGCGGGGCCGACGCGCGGAAACGGGCACTGCGAGTACTGGAGCGGCACCGGAAAGCTCGACGGCTTCAACGCCACGATCATCGTCGGCACGACCGCCATCGTCCAAAGCGACGGAGTGGGATTCGTGAACTCGCTCACGGGCACGTACTGGTTCGATCGTGGCGACAACGAGGACAACGACTAGTAGCAGACGGCTCGGCTGCAGCTCTGAACGGGCTGCAGTCGAGTCGGTACACTCTCTCCCACGTGAGCCGCGTGGGGGAGCGCTTCACCAAGGAAGGTCTCACGTTCGACGACGTCCTCCTCATCCCAGCCCGTAGCGACGTCCTCCCCTCTCAGGTCTCCACGAAGGCGCAGCTCACGAAGGAGATCGCGCTCGCCATCCCGATCCTTTCGGCGGCGATGGACACCGTCACTGAGTCGCGCATGGCCATCGCGCTCGGGCGCCTCGGCGGGCTCGGCGTGATCCACCGCAACCTGACGACCCTCGAGCAGGTGCGCGAGGTGAAGCTCGTGAAGGACGCAGGGCTGCTGGCCGCGGCCGCGGTCGGCGTATCTGGCGACGCGGACGAGCGCACAGCGGCGCTCGTCGCCGCGGGCGCCGACATCATCGTCGTCGACGTCGCGCATGGCCACTCGGCCGGCGTGATCCGCATGGTGGAGAAGGTCAAGGCCCGACATCGCGTGCAGGTGATCGCCGGGAACGTCGTGACCGCGGAAGGCACCGAGGAGCTGATCGCCGCGGGCGCCGACAGCGTGAAGGTCGGTGTTGGACCCGGCGCTATCTGCACCACACGCGTCGTCACTGGCGCGGGGATGCCCCAGATCACCGCGGTGTTCGACTGCGCCGAGGTCGGCGACCGGCACGGCATCCCGATCATCGCCGACGGCGGGATCCAGCAGTCCGGTGATATCGCGAAGGCGATCGGCGCCGGCGCATCGACGGTGATGCTTGGCGGATTGCTCGCGGGCGTCGACGAATCGCCGGGTTACGTCATCGACACGGCGGACGGCCGCTACAAGTCGTACCGCGGCATGGGCTCGATGGGCGCGATGCAGGCGCGCGCGGGGCAAAAGACCGGAGCGTCGCGCGACCGCTACGGACAGCAGGACATCGGTGAATTCTCCAAGCTCGTACCGGAGGGCGTCGAGGCGCACGTCAAATCCGTCGGACCGCTCGAGCCGTTCCTGCATCAACTGTGCGGCGGCCTGCGGGCGGGAATGAAGTACGTCGGAGCCGCGTCGGTCGACGACCTGCGCACGAAGGCGAGGTTCGTGCGCATCTCAGGAGCGGGCCTGCGCGAGTCGCACCCGCACGATGTTCGGATCACGACGGAGCCGCCGAACTACCGAATCAAGGCGTGACCTCGAAACAGAACGGCACTCCGGCCTTCGCGGTCGAGCGCGATCTCGCGAAGCGCGCACTCGATACCGCTCGTACGCGCGGTGCCACGTACGCCGACGTCCGTTTCGTGCGCCGCGACGAGGAGAACGCGCTCGTCAAGAACGGACGCCTCGAGAGCGCCGACCGCCTTGATTCGTTCGGGTTCGGCGTGCGCGCCATCGCCGACGGCGCGTGGGGCTTCGCCGCCTCACAGGTCGTCACCGCCGACGAGGCGGACCGTGTCGCGGCGCTGGCGGTCGAGATCGCGAAGGCATCCGCGCTGACCAAGATGCGCGACGCCGCGCTCGCACCGGTGGAAACGAAGACAGCGACATACGTGACGCCGGTCGAGGTGGATCCATTCGCGATGACCGTCGACGATCGTCTCGGTCTGCTCCTCGCTGCCGAAACGAAGCTGCGCGAGCGTCAGGGCATCCGGA
>JANMSU010000330.1:0-1724 GCA_031389835.1 Chloroflexota bacterium | reverse complement strand
CAGGACCTCTCGGCGGCGGACCTCCGACTGGGCTCTCTTGCCGAGATGCCGCTGGCGGGCATCCTGGCGCGACTAGGATTCGAGCCGTGAGCACGGTGACGACGCCGGCCGACGCGAAGCTCCGGCTCGCCGTCACTCGCCACTCTCCGCTCTCGCGCGCGCGCGGCCATCTCGGCGCATTGCTCCGCCGGCCGATCGCGCAGGCACTCGTGAAAGCGGTGCTCACGATCTTCGCGACGGTCACCATCACGTTCTTCCTCATCCGGCTCATGCCCGGGAACCCGGTCGACAACAAGATCGACGAGCTCGTGCAGGGTGGTCTCGACTACGAGAGCGCGGCGGCCGTCGCATCGAACCTCTTCTCGATCGACCTCAACGCGCCGTTCCACGAGCAATACGTCCGCTTCATGAGCGACGTCATCAGAGGGGATCTCGGCAGCTCGTTCCTGTCGACGGGAACGTCGGTGATGTCGATCATCCTCTCGGTCCTGCCCTGGACGCTCTTCGCAGTGGGCTCGGGCCTCCTCCTGTCGTTCACGATCGGGACCACTCTCGGCCTTCTCGCGGCGTACAAGCGCAATTCCATCTTTGACCACGTCTTCACATCGGTCGGGTCGTTCATCAGCTCGATCCCCGACTACCTCATCGCGCTCTCGATCATCCTCATTTTCGGCGTGCAGCTCCGTTGGCTGCCGGTAGCGCAGATGCGCGGCGCGTACTCGTCCGGGATCCAACCCGGCCTCACCGGGGAGTTCATCGGCGACGTGCTCTTCCACGCGACGCTCCCGGTCCTCACGTTCTTCCTCGGCACGATCGGCATCTGGATCCTCTCGATGCGCGGGGCGACGCTCGCGACGCTCGAAGAGGACTACGTCACGGCGGCGCGTGCCAGGGGCCTCAAGGACTCGCGCATCACGACCGCGTACGTCGGCAGGAACGCGGTGCTGCCGCAGATCTCGCAGCTCGCGATCACGACCGGCGCCGTGGTCGGTGGTGCGGCGATCATCGAGCTGATCTTCGTGTACCAGGGGGTCGGCTACCGCCTCATCAAGGCGGTCGAGCAGCGCGACTACCCGGTCATGCAAGGCATCGTCTTGGTCACGACAACGGCGATCGTGGTCGCAAATCTCGTCGCCGACCTCGTGTACAGCAAGCTCGACCCGCGGATCGGCCGCGCGGGCGGAGCCACCGGCGGATGAGCGGAGCGCTCGACTTCTTGCGCCAGCTTGGGAAGAAGCCGACCGGCATCGCTGGTTTCGCTGGCGTGCTGTTCTTCTTCATGTTCGCGCTGGTCATCCCGTACTTCGTGCCCGTGATGGACACGCCGGACGTCTCGGCGATCTACCAGCCGCCGTCGTTCCCCGCGCATCCGCTCGGGACCGATAACCAGGGCCGTGACGTCTTCAACCAGATGATCCACGGTGGCCGCGACATCCTCCTCGTCGCGCTCATCGCCGCGCTGTTCTCGACGCTCATCGCCGTCACGTTCGGCTCGCTCGCGGCGACGCTCGGCGGACGCGTCGACCAGGTCATCCTCGCGATCACCGACGTCGTTCTCACGATCCCGACGCTCATCGTGCTCATCGTGATCGCGGCGATCCTCCGACCCACGAGCTTCCTCGTGCTCGCCGTGATCCTCGCATTCCTCCAGTGGGCCTACCTGCTGCGGGCCATCCGTGCCCAGATCCTCTCGCTGAAAGAGCGCGACTTCGTGGAAGCAGCCC
>JANMSU010000312.1:0-5702 GCA_031389835.1 Chloroflexota bacterium | reverse complement strand
CCGTTGATCGAGGCCACCAGCGGTATGCCCTGGTTGATGAAGAGCTCCGCCTCTGCCAGCGAGCGCAGACGGGTGACGAAAGCGTTCAGGCCGAACGTGGCGGCGTACGCGATGTTGTAGGGCCAGTTGCCCGCGCCCTGGTAGTTCCAGTCGTAGACGTAGCGCGCCGCGTAGTCGACCTGCGGATCCTTGTGACCAGCGAGTGCCGGCCACGCAGCGAGCTGCTCCGCGGTGGGTCCGGTCGCCCAGTAGTCGAGCACCATCGCTGTCGATGTTGGGCTGCACCACGCCTCTCCGCCGTTGTCGTACTCCGGAAAGTGCCCAACGTGCTCCTCCTGGGACAGCATCGGTAACGCGAGGTCAGCGGCGGTCCCGCCGAAGGCGCTCGGGATCGCATAGCTCGACGCGGCCGAGGTCATGGCACCGAGGAATCGCACCGACGGCGACGGCGCGCCGGCCGCGCTGTCGGCGCGGTAGAGAGTCAGGATGAGGCGGTACGTGTCGAGCGGCGCCGCCTTCTTTGAACGGATGAAGGTGTCGATCGCGACGAAGCCGTCAGCGTCACCCTGCGCCGCCACCGAGGTCCGGTGGATCGTTCCGTCACCTGACGCCCAGATACCGAGGACGTAAGTCTTCGTCGTGCGGCCGCTGCCGCTCGCCTCCATCTCGATCTTGATCCAGGTGCCGTCTGGCGTCGTTGCGTTCCACGAGGAGACGAGCTCATCGAAGGCGAATGGCGACGTGACCGGATCTGAGATCCAAGTGCCGCTCTGAAACGCGATGTCGCGCGGGCCGCCGGTCGCGAACGGATCGGTGTACCAGCCCGACGTGAGCGGCGTCGCAAGGGTCAAGCCTCCGGCGCCGTATGCGGTACCTGCCGTCCCAGGGTTGACCGTTGACAGGTCCAGGCGGGTGAAGCTCGCGGACGGCGCACCGCCCTTGCTCGCGGCAGCCGCGGGAACCGAGCCAACAACGATCGCCGCGACGGTCAGAGCAAGCGTCAGCATCAGAGCGGTCGAGCGGCGCGCCTTCACAGGGTCCTCCTCATCGCGGGGTCGTCTACCGGTAAAGTCTGACATGTGAGCAAGTTCGCGCGTCCAGACCTTTTCTGGTCCACCGAGCAGACAGCCGCCAGGCTCAACGAACCGAAGGTGCGCATCGTCGACTGCCGCTTTTCGTTCGAGGGCGATGCACGTAACGACTACCTGGGCGGCCATTTGCCGGGCGCCGTGCATTGCAACTGGTCGACCGACCTCTCGGCTCCCCCACCCGCGTCGGGCCATCCGCGCTGGATGTTGCAGGGTCCCGAGGAGTTCGCGAAGACGATGGGTCGCCTGGGGATCGGAAACGACACGATGGTCGTCGGCTACGACGCCGAAGGCGGCCACCACGCGGCGCGGCTCTGGCTCGCACTGCGTCGCTACGGCCACGACAGGATGGCGGTGATGGAAGCCGGCATCCAGAAATGGATCGCCGAAGGTCGCCCGCTCGAGAAGGGTGACTCGACCGCCGAGCCGGCACGATTCGTTCCGCATCCGCGCGATGGCGTGATCGCGACGAAGGAAGAGGTGCACTCCGCCGTCAAGACCGGCGATCCGTGGCTCCTCGATGTGCGCCGCGATAGCGAATTCACGGGTGAGGAGAAGCGCGCGGCGCGCGGCGGTCACATCCCCGGAGCGGTGAACGTCCTATGGAAGGACGCGCTCCGCGACGACTGGACGCTGAAGGACGCCGACGAGCTCGAGGAGATGTACGCGGATGCTGGCTTTGGCGCCGAGACATCCACCGTGACGTACTGCCAGGCCGGTGTGCGCGCGGCGTTCACGCATCTCGTGCTCACCGCGCTCGGCCACGACGACGTCCGCACTTATGACGGCAGCTGGGAGGAATGGGGCAACGACCCCAGCCTCCCGATCATCGTCGGTCGGAGCTGACCTCCAGCGTCCTTGCGCTCGCGGTCAGCTCGGCCGCGAGATCGGCGGGCACATCGGCTTGGATGTGAATACCGGCCTCCACGTAATCAGCGTTCCGCAGCTTGCCGCGCTCGCGTACGCGCTGCAGGAGCCCGCCCTCGCGGTGCGGCACGGTCACATCGACCTTGGTCCAGCGTGATGCGGCGATCGCCCCGAGTCGTCCGCGAAGCGCCTCCACGCCCTCGCCGGTGTGCGCCGACACGAACAACGCAGCCGGGAACTCAGCGCCCAGCGCCTCGCGCAAAGCGTCACCCTCGGCGCCGCGGAGCGTGTCCGCTTTGTTGAAGACGATGAGGCTCTCGCGCGCCGCGAGATCGAGCGATGCGAGCGTCTCCTTGACCACGATCATCCGCTCGTGCAGATTCGGATGTCCTACGTCGACAACATGGACGAGCAGGTCCGCGTCGTCGAGCTCCTCGAGCGTGGCGCGGAACGCCGCGATCAGCCCTGGCGGGAGCTTGCTGATGAATCCGACGGTGTCCGACACGAGCACCGCGCCCCCGCCCGGGAGCGCCATCCGCCGTGTGGTCGGATCCAGTGTCGCGAACGGCTGGTCGGCGACGAGCACCGACGCGCCGACGAGCGCATTGAGCAGCGTCGATTTGCCGACGTTCGTGTAGCCAACGAGCGCGGCGAGGAACAACCCGTCGCGGCTACGCGAAAGACGGCTGCGTTCGCGCTGCTTCTGTACCTCGGAGAGTCGCGCCTTGAGGTCGATCAGGCGGCGCTCGATGACGCGCCGGTCCGTCTCAAGCAAGGACTCGCCGGGTCCGCGTGTCCCGATGCCACCACCCTGCCGAGACAGTCCTTTCCAGACTCCGCGCAGCCGCGGCAGTTGGTACTCGAGCTGCGCGACCTCGACCTGCACCCGGCCTTCCTTCGTCTTGGCGTGACGAGCGAAGATATCGAGGATCAGCTCTGAGCGATCGACGACCCGGCGACCGGTGAGCGCTTCGAGGCCGCGCTGCTGCCGCGGAGACAGTCCGTCGTCACAGACCACGAGATCCGCGGCGACGCGTGCGCATTCAGCACTGATCTCCGCGGCCTTGCCCTTCCCCACCCAGGTGTTCGGGTCTGGCGCGCGGCGCTGCTGGACCATCCGACCGGCGACGACGCCCGCGGCCGCCTGGACCAGCGTGGCGAGCTCCTCAAGCGAATCGTCGGCGTCGAAGCGCGCACGTGGCTGATCGAGTCCGACCAGGAACGCGCGCTCGGGCGGTGCGGCGGTGTCGATCATCCTGACAGTGTCGCAGGCAGCGGATCCTCGGCGGTCGGGTCGATCCAGCGGACCGCGCCGTCGCGCCGGAACCAGGTCATCTGCCGTCGCGAGTAGCGCCGCGTGTCGCGGATCGTGAGCGCGATGGCCTCATCGAGCGTGATCCGGCCGCCGAGGTGCCTCGCCCAGTGCGCGTACCCGTGCCCGGTGAAGCTGGGCAGCGCTCGGTCGAGTCCGGTGGCGAGCAGAGAACTCGTCTCCACGAGAACGCCCGCATCCACCATGCGCCGCACGCGGGCCTCGATCGCCGCGATGAGCTGATCCCGCGGCGGAGCGAGACCGATCCGGCTCGCTGGGATCGCGCCGTCGCGCCGCCAGCTCGCGGTGAGACCGCCGGTGAGAAGCGCCGCCTCCACGTAGCGCACGACGCGCCGGACGTTGCGCGGATCCACTCGCGCCGCGGCCGCGGGGTCCAGCTCGCGCAGCCGCTGATGGAGCGCGTCGCCCCCGTCACGCTCGGCGTCGGCCTCGATCCTCGCGCGCAGCACCGGATCGGTCGGGACCGAGGCGAGGTCGAGCCCATCGAGGAGCGCGCGCACATATAGACCCGTCCCACCAACGACGACCGCCGCGCGGCCGCGCGCCGTGATCGCCGCGAGCGCGGCGCGCGCATCGCGCTGGTATCGGAACACGTCGTACCGCTGACCCGGGTCAGCGACGTCGATAAGGTGATGGAAAACACGCGCTCGCTCCGTCAGCGTTGGCTTCGCGGTCCCGATGTCCATGCCGCGATACACCTGACGCGAGTCGGCCGAGATGATCTCGCCGCCGAGCGCCTCCGCGACCCGGAGCGCGAGCGCGCTCTTCCCGGAAGCTGTCGGACCGACGATGGCTACGACGCGCGTCGGGCGGCCTCCAGTGTTCGTAGCGCCACGCGTGCGTGTTCGACAATGGCGGTGTCGGGCGTCGCTTCGCCATATCGCACGTCCTCGAACGCGTGCACGAGCGGATCGCCAGCGGCCCAACGGGCGTCTTCGCTCGAGATGCGTGCGAGGTGTTCGGCGGGCGTCTCGTGCGGCTGCCGCCAGCCGACGCCGGCACGCTCCGCGAGCGTCAGGAACCGCCAGTACAGAAGGCGCAGCGCGCTGGTGGACGTGCCGTCGTCGCGTGGCGCGCGACGCGCTGCACCGCGGTGCGGTCGAAGGCGCCGCAGCATGTCGCCGAGGCCGAACCCCTCGGCCGTGCCGCGCTCGAGCGTCACACCTTCGGGCAGCTCGAGCCTTCGCTCGCGGAGCATCCGGTCGAAGAGGATCAGCGCAACAAGCGCCGCGATGACCACGATGATCAGTTCGACCGCGCCGAAGACGAGGGGCCGGGTCTGCTCGATCTGGCGAAGAAGCTCTTCGTCCTGCTCGGGAGTGCGGACCTGCTGGATCCTCGGGAGACGATCGAAGTTGCCAAACCGGATCAGGACCGCGAACAGCTCGACGAAGAACGCCGCCAGATATCCAAGAGGTAGGAGGATCAGGTACAGCAGACGTGTGAAGGTCGGCTCGATGGCCGTCCCAAGCGTCGAGAGCGCGTTCTGCACCGTGGGCACGAACGCAGCCGTGAGGATCGCGACAACGCCCACCACGAAGCTCACACCGGTCGCTGAGGACGCGCGCGCCCCACCGCGCGTGCCGCGCGCGAGCACGAGCTCCTCCGTGGTCCGCGCCAACGAGAGCGCCAAGCCCGACAGCGCGACCACCAGCAGCGCGAGCACGGGTAGCGGCCCGTGATCGATCGGTCCGGTCACAAGGCCAGCGAGCGCGACGCAGGTGCCCGCGAAGAGCAGCGCGTTGCGCGAATCGTCCCAGCGCACCGCGCCACGCGCGATCGAGAGGTTGCGCCACAGGAAGGCTTCAGCGATCAGCCCGAACGCGACCATCCGCGAGAGCACCGCGAGCCCATCCGGGTCGCGCGCGGGCAGGACAAGGCCCCAGGCAACACCCGCCGCGAGCGTGACGATCAGGATGGTCGTCCCGCGACGCTCGCTTCTCACCTCACGCTGGATCGTCGCGAGGACGATGCCGATCCCGAAGAGCACCATCGTCCAGGGCACGATGGGCAGCGGCGCGATACCAGTGGTGAACGCGTGCGCCAAGGCCGCGATCGTCGTGAACGCGACGGCCTCGACGAAGCAGCGCGCACCGATGAGGACGGCGACCGCGGCGCTACCCCGCACGACGCAGCTCAGCCGGATGCAGAACGTCGAGCACCACGCCGCGCGCGCGAAGATGCGCCGCGAGATCGGCATTCGCGGGCGCGATGCTGATACCGAGCACGCGGTGATGCGCGCGCCGGAGCGCGAGCATCGCGCTGGCGAGACCGGTCGTGACTTTTGGCGTGACGACAACGAGCGTTGCGCCCCACGGCAGCCGCCCCCGCTCGCCGAGGAACACCGCCTCGGGTGAATTCGCGGCGTAGGGACCGAGACGCGCGAGGATCTCGAGCGCCCGCGTGAGCGAGTG
>JANMSU010000310.1:0-5339 GCA_031389835.1 Chloroflexota bacterium | reverse complement strand
TCGACCCACGGCCCCATGAACATCATGAACAGGCGCAGCGTGTCGGCGCCGTAGCGCTTGACGTATTCGTCCGGCGTCTGCACGTTGCCGCGCGACTTGGACATCTTGCGGCCTTTGAAGACGATCGTGCCCTGATAGCGGAAGCGCAGCACCGGCTCGTCGAACCACAGCTCTCCCAGATCGCGTAGCGCCTTCGTCACGAAGCGCATGTACAAGAGATGCAGGATCGCGTGCTCAACGCCACCGGTGTACTGCTTGACCGGCAGCCACTTGCGCCCGACCTCTTTGTTCATGAATGCCGTGTCGATCTTCGGATCGACGTAGCGGTACATGTACCAGCTCGAGTCGACGAACGTGTCCATCGTGTCGGTGTCCCGGCGCGCCGCTTTGCCGCACTTCGGGCACGTCGTGTTGACGAACGACTCGACCCGCGCGAGCGGGGAGCCGCCCCGGCCCGTGAACTCGACGTCACGCGGCAGCTCGATCGGCAGCTGCGCGTACGGGACCGGAACGGCGCCGCAGTCCTCGCAGTGCACGATCGGGATCGGCGTGCCCCAGTAGCGCTGGCGCGAGATCAACCAGTCGCGCAGGCGATACGTGACCGATGCGCCGCCGATACCGCGCTTCTTAGCCTCTGCGGCGACGGCGGTCTTCCCCACCTCGCTCCGCGTGCCGCCCAGCGGCCCGCTGCGAACCATGACGCCATCACCGATGTAGGGGGCGTCCAGCGAAGCGCGCTCGGTCCCGTCGGGGCTGATCACCTCGCGGATCTCGAGGCCGTGCTTCTTCGCGAACTCGAAGTCGCGCTCGTCGTGGCCGGGGACGGCCATGATCGCTCCGGTGCCGTATGTCGACAGGACGTAGTCGGCCACGAAGATCGGGATGCGCTCGCCAGTGAACTCATTGCGTGCGAACGCTCCCGTGTCGACGCCGGTCTTCTCGCGCTCGGCCGAGGTGCGCTCGATCTCGGCCATGTTGCGCGCGCGCTCGACGTACTTCTCCACCTCCGCGCGACGCGCCGGCACGGTGATCTTCGCGACCAGTGGATGCTCCGGCGCCAGGACCATGAACGTCGCGCCGTAGATCGTGTCGGGTCGCGTGGTGAAGAAGCGGATCTCTTCGCTCGCATACCCCTCGACCGGGAAGGTGATCTCCGCGCCCTCTGAGCGTCCGATCCAGTTGGTCTGCAGGACGCGCACGCGCTCGGGCCAGTCCAGTCCGTCGAACTTCAGCAGCTCGTCCGCGTAGCGCGTGATCCGGTAGAACCACTGCGTCATCTGGCGTTTTACGACCGGCGTATCGCAGCGCTCGCATTTGCCGGCGATCACCTGCTCGTTGGCCAGCACGGTCTCGTCGCGCGGGCACCAGTTCACGGGCGCATCGCCGCGGTAGGCCAGGCCCTTCTCGAAGAACTTCAGGAACATCCACTGGTTCCAGCGGTAGTACTCCGGGTAGCAGGTGATGACCTCGCGCCGCCAGTCGATCGCCGTGCCCATGCGCTTGAACTGATCCCGCATGTGGGCCATGTTCTTTTCCGTCCACACCGCGGGATGGATCTTGCGGTCGATGGCCGCGTTCTCCGCGTTGATCCCGAACGCGTCGAAGCCCATGGGAAACAGCACGTTATGACCCCGCATGCGCAGGAAGCGCGCGGCGGCGTCCGGCGGCGCGAACGCGTACCAGTGGCCGACGTGGATATCGCCCGACGGGTACGGGAACATCGTCAGGAAGTAGAAGTTCGGCTTGTCGCTGTCGTCCGGCGTGTCGTGGAGGCCCGAGCGCACCCACTCTTCCTGCCACCTGGGCTCGATGCTCGCCGGGTCGTAGCGATCGATGCGCTGCTTCATGACTGCCATCTCGCGCCTCCTTTCGCCGAAAATCAAAACGCCCTCCGCCCCACCGGCTCTGCCGGACCAAGGGGACGGAAGGCGACTTCCGCGGTACCACCCCAGTTGAGAACGACAAGGCCCGCCGCTGCCTCGCGGACCGTCAGAGTCTGCACTACGGGCTCGCTTGCGCTCGCCCAGTGCAGCTGTTCGATCCAGCTCGCTGGATCGAACAGTGGAGCTGAGGGGATTCGAACCCCTGACCCCCACACTGCCAGTGTGATGCGCTACCACTGCGCCACAGCCCCGATCGCTCTCCGCTCGAGCACGCTGATAACGGACGTGACTCCGGCGAGCGCTAGGTCCTCCGACTCACGCTCGCGGCTCCCGGGCGAGTTCTGCGCTCCGCGACACCGGCTCGCACCATCCGCCGGCTCTCTTCGTCACGGGTTCCGCGTACTGCTCCCGATCGCGGCCTTTCGGGCGAAAGTATAGGTGGATGTTCCCCCTCATCCGCGTCGACAAACGCATCCCAGACGGCTCGATCTGGCAGACGCGGTGGGGCTACCTGCTAGCACCGCTCGATGGTTGGATGCGCATCTACCAGCCGACGGGGACGCGGTGGTCGAACCCGCTCGGCGGCTGGACCGCGAAAACCGACGGCATCACCCTTCTCCATCCGGAACGTCCATTCACGATCGCGTGCCACGGTCCTTGTGATCAGAAACGCTTTTACATCGACATCGCTCATCGAGTCCGCATGCTGGGCGAGGTCGTCGAGTTCGAGGATCTCTTTCTCGACGTGATGATCGATCCGTCCGGTGCCGTGAGCGAGAAGGACGAGCATCAGCTGATCTTCCTTGCGCCGGATGAGCGCCGCTTCGCGCGCGCGGCGCGTGACGAGGTGCGACGGCTGATCGGGGCTGGTGATCCCCTTTTCGATCCGCGCGGTCCGTTTTACGCGGTGCCGGATGGTGCGAGGGCGCTGTCGCCGTCGACCCTCACAACGGAGCTGTCCTAGCCCTAGCCGAGCTCCGGTCCGGAACGCCGCATCGAGACCGACTGCAAGACGCCGAACGCGAAACAGATCGACACGAGCGAGCTGCCGCCGTGCGAGATGAACGGAAGAGGGATCCCCGTCACGGGCATCAGCGAGATCGCCATGCCGACGTTCACCAGGATCTGGAACAGCAGCATCGCAACGACGCCCGAGGCGAGCAGCATCCCGAACGAGTCGCGCGCGCGGAACGCGATGCGCAGCGCGGCCATGAGCAGCAGGATGAAGAGCGCGAAGAGGATCACCGCGCCCACGAACCCGAGGTCCTCGGCGAGTCCCGCGAACACGAAGTCAGATTCAGCGATCGGCAGATACCCGAGCGGTGACTGCGTTCCCGCGGTGAGACCCTTGCCCGTCGCGCCGCCGGAGCCCACGGCGATGAGCGACTGGATGATGTTCCAACCCGCACCCTGGGGGTCCGCGTAGGGATCGATGAAGGCGGTGAGACGCGCCTGTTGGTACGGCTTCAAGAGGCCCCAGATGAGCGGGAACGACGCGCCGGCGATCGCGACCATCGCGACGAGCTGCCAGAGGCGCGCACCGGCCATGAACGCCATGCCGAAGAAGATCGCCACGAAGACCAGGCTCGTGCCGAGGTCCGGCTGGCGGTAGACAAGCACGAACGCCGGTCCGAGGATCGCGAGCGCGAGACCGATCGTGATGGGCGAGCCGATCTTGTCCATGCGGTCGGCGAAGAACTTCGCGAGCACGACGATCATCAGAACCTTCGCGACCTCGCTGAACTGGAACGACATGCCGGCGAAGTTCACCGAGCGCTGCGCGCCGAGCGACGAGACACCGATGAACATCACAAGCGCGAGCAGCCCCAACGTCATCAGATACAGCACCGGCGCGAAAGTGCCGAGCCACGCGTAGTCGAACATCGCGACCGCCACCATAACCGCGAGTCCGATCGACGCCCACAGGGCTCCGCGGATCACGTACTGCATCGGATCGCCGGTGAGCGTGCGCGACTCGACCGTGACCGCATACGTCATCACCAACCCGTATGCGATGAGAAGGAGCGTGGCGATAAGCAGATACGGGTCCACCTGGTCGAGACGGCGCGCATGCGGCCGGTCGTGCAGCGGCGAGGACGATCGCCGGATCTCGATCGCCCTGACGCTCACGGTTTCCCCGCGACGTACGCCTCGAGCACGCGCTGCGTGATCCCGACGGCGGGATTGAAGCAGTTGTTGCAAAGCGAGCGGCTCGAGTCGAAGGTAAAGATGACCATGGCGATCTCTGCGGTGGGATCAGTGTTGTCGGCCTTCGGAAGGAATGACACGAACCAGTTGTGGAAACCGAGCAGGTTCCGGCCGGCGCTGTCCTTGCCAGCGGACGAGCCGAACTCCGCGGTGCCGGTCTTGCCGGCGATCGGCAGCTTGGCGTTGGGCATGAAGGCGTGGCCGATGGTCACGACGCGGCGCGCCGACTCACGGAGCAGCGTCAGGTTGTCTTTGGTGATGCTCACCTCGCGGACGACCTTCGGCTGCTGCGTGAAGACGACCCTCCCGTCGTGACTCACGACGTCTTTCAGCAGGTGCGGCTGGTAGAAGGTGCCTCCGTTCGCCACGATCGCGTACGCGTTCAAGAGCTGCAGCGGCGTCACCGCGACGAAGCCCTGACCGATCGACGCGTGGTACGTGTTGCCGATCGTCCACTGCTCGTCGAATGTCCGAACCTTCCACTCCGGGCTCGGCATGATGCCGGTGGCCTCGCCGGGAAGGTCGATGCCCGTCTTCGCCCCGAAGCCCAGCTCGCTCCCGTACCTGTAGATCGCCTCGGGGCCGACGCCGCGCTGCCCGGTGTTGGGATTGCCGCCGCCCAGCGTGTAGAAGTAGATGTCGCTCGAGTGAGCGAAGCCGTTCACGAAATCGACGCGGCCGTGGGCCATCCAGTCGTAGAAGAGATACCCGCCGACGTTCAGCACCATCGAGTTCACGTTCACGGTGGTGCCGCGGGTCGCAACGCCCTCGTTGAGCGCCGACAGACCCGTGACCATCTTGAACGTCGATCCCGGCGGATAGATGTCGCCGATCGCCTTGTTGACCAGCGGGCGCCGGTTGTCGCTGTTCAGCTGCTTCATCTGGTCGGGCGTGATGCCATTGATGAACCAGTTGTTGTCGTAGCCGGGGTTCGAGTACATCGCGAGAATTTCGCCGTTCTGCGGATTCATGGCGATCCCGACAGCCTGCGTGAACTTGTCCTCGTCGACACCTTTTTTGAGTTCTGCCTCGATGAGCTTCTGCAGGCGGTCATCAATGGTGAGCCGGACGCTGTTCCCCACCGTGGGCGCTGAGTACCCGAGCTGTTTGATCTCACGCTGCGATGCGTCGCGCTCGATATCGCGCCAGCCGGATCCACCACGCAGGGGTGACTCGTACACCGACTCGAGTCCGGTGCGCCCGAAGAGGTCCGTCTGAAGGTAGCCCAGCACGCGCAGCGTGGCGAAC
>JANMSU010000305.1:0-12412 GCA_031389835.1 Chloroflexota bacterium | reverse complement strand
GAAAGCGCTGGCCCAGAAGCGGTCGCTTCTCGACATAGCGCTCGAGGAGAAAGTCCTGCCCGAGGACAAGCTGCGAAAGATCCTCGACGCGCTGAAGATGACGAAGGGCGGCGTGCAGTGACCGACGGTCCGGAGACTCTGGGCCACAGCGGTTCGGTGCGCGTGCGCAGCGCGGTGGCATTCGAGGCGAAGCAGAAGATCCCGTACTTCCTCGGCGTCTCCGGCAGGACCACGGGTGCGAAAAGACCTGTCGCTCAACCAAGAATACGTGATCAGTGGCCGGGCGATCCACCACTGGGGCGACCGGCTCCAGCACTCGATGGAGACGAAGGCCGGCGACTTCCTGTTCGTCGCGCCCGGTGTCCCGCACTACCCAGAGAACCCGTACGACGAGCCGGTCGTCGCCGTCGTGGCACGCAACGATCCTGACGAGCCGGAGCACGTGATCCCGTTCACGGACGGCTAATCTTTTCGGCCTAGTGGCATTGCTCGCGCGGCCATGGTTCAGGCTCACGGCGGTAGCGGTGCTCACCCTCGTCGGCATCGTCGTCACCGGCGTCGTAATTGCCACTGCCAACCCGTCGATCCCGTTGCCATACCGCGACAGCCTCGTCTCCGAGCCACACGTACTGCGTCAGTGGGACATGGATGGGTCGCGGGCGCGCTACGTCCCAGATGGCTACGAAGTCCTCGTAAGGCGGCCGGGTCGGACGGCTGACTCCGTCCCCGATACGTGGCGCGAGTGGGATCTGTCGGTCCAGGTCACTGTGGAGTTTCGCGCCACGAGCGGCTCATGGTCCGACGAAGAACCCGTGCCGACCGCCGGCGTCATCTGCACCGGCGATGACGCGGATTACGACTTCCGCGTCGGAGTCGACGGCCGTTACGCCGTGTATCGCGCGTCGGGTCTTGGAGCCAGGAGGACTTTCAAAGTCTTGGCGAGCAACTTCACCTTGGCAGCGCCGAAGCTCGCCGTGCGCGGCCCGCTCCGGCTATCCGTGGAGTGCCAACGACGTTCGCCGACGACGCTCCGGCTGAGTGTCGGCGGCAAGGTACTTCTGTCGGTCAGTGACACCGACGCGCGGAGCTGGGGAAGGGCTGGAGTGATCGTCGGCAGTGGCAACGAGCGCGACGTAAGCGCCGTATTCAGAGACCTGTCCATCACGGGACACTGACTCCGGCGCCGGTCGATCCCGCAGGCAGGTCCCGACCACCGCGCGCAGTCTGGAGTCGTCGCACGATCCGCCGCGTCAATGCGTCCATGGCCGCGTAGCCCGCGCCGATGCCCGTCGGCGGGTTGCCGGCCGGGAGCATGAGCCCCGGCAGGATCGGCGCCCACCGCCAGATGCCGAGACCGGTGCCGTATAGCTCGAGTGCGGTCGTCATCGCGAAGCTCACCGCATACAGCAGCGGATAACGCCCACGGACGATGAAGCGGATGAAGATCGCCCACGTGACGAAACCCAGGAGGTCAGGGAGCGGCGGGCGCGCGAGGCCATACAGCATCCAGACTGTGGCGCCGGCGGTCACGGCGATCACGATGCGCCGCCCATTGCGCTCGAGGATCGGCAGCGACGCGACCCGCAGCGCCGCTAGGTAGAACAGACCATGACCGGCGGGAACGTAGAGCGGAAGGTTCTCAAGCCGGTAGCGGTAAGCGCCCCACACGATCGACCCGACGATCTCGAGAAACGTGGCGAGGACGACGAGCACCGCGACCTGCATTCGCACCGCCGGCGGCTGGAGCCGGAGCGCGATCGCGAGGAACACCCACGCCGTGAGTCCAAGAACGGACTGTTCCAGGCTCGATGTCGTTCGGTCGAGTGGAAGCGCGATCAGGACGAAGAGCCCGAAAGCGAGCGCATAAGCAAGCGATCCGCGCACGCTCATGCGCGCAGTATCGTCACGGGTCGGACCATCCGATGATGGTGGTGGTCAAAAGGAGCAACTGATGCGCAGGCGAATTGTCACCGCGACGCTCATCGGAGGACTCGTTCTGGTGTCCCTGGCGGGGACGACCATCTCGGCGCTTGGCGCTGGCCCCGAAAATCTCACTACCGTCGGCGACTGTATGTCCGACGTCCTCTACGGCAACGAGCCGAACATGGCCAACGGCGCGCCGGGTGGCCCAGCTGAGCAGGCACCAGGCTCACAGGCCGGCAACGTCGTCTCGACGCAGTCGCCCGGACCGTGGGTGAACAACCCGAGCGATCCTGAGAATCCGACGCGTGGACGGTCTGCCGGTCAGCTCATGCAAGAAGGAATCAACGTCCCCGCTCTCTGCCGACTCTTCGTCGCGAGCCAGCCCTAGCAGGGAGGTGGTCGGGTGATCGACGACGTTCAACGTCGGCGGTCACCCGATCTTGATCGACTTGATTTTGTCCCCGATCTTCACGTTGGCGACGACGTCCATGCCGGCCGTCACCTGGCCGAAGTTCGTGTACTGCTTATCGAGGAATGTGGAGTCCTTCTTCACAACAAACCACTGGGAATCGTTGTTGAACGCCGCGTCCTGACCCCGCGCGATGCCGACCGCGCCCAGCTTGAACGAAAGATCGTTGTACTCGCTCGGGACGCGATCGCCGCCGGTGCCGGTGCCCTTGGGATCGCCACCCTGGACGACCCAGTCCTCGACACGATGGAACGTGAGGTTGTCGTAGAAGCCGCTGCGCGCCTTGCCTGCGAAGCGCTCGACGGTCTGTGGAGCCTTGTCCGGTCGGAGCGTGAACGTGAACGAGCCGCCCTTGGCGAGCTCGACGGTCGCCTGGGTCGCTTTTGCGCCGGGTGGTGTTGGAGTGGCCGTAGCAGTTCCTCCTGTTTTGGTGCCGCCGCTCTGCGCGGTCGAGCCGCAGGCCGCCAGCGCGATGCTGGCGGCCAACCCGCTGAGGACCGAGCGACGCTTCATCGCCTCCGACGATAAAGGCTGACGCGTCCAAACGACTATCGTCATCCTCCCGATGCCCTCTTTTCAGGCGCCCCGCGGTACGCGGGACCTCCTTCCCGAAGAAGCGGCCGCCATGGACGCGCTCCAGGCCGTGGTACAGGCGCGCGCCCTCCGCTACGGGTATCCACGCATCAGCACGCCGATCTTCGAGGACCGCGAGGTCTTCGTGAAGTCGTCGGGCGAGTCGAGCGACATCGTCGGATACGAGATGTACGAGGTGGGACAGCGCGGCGAGGGGACGGGCATGGCCCTGCGGCCCGAGGGCACCGCGGCGGTGACCCGCGCGCTCCTTGAGCACGGACTGCACAAGACGCCACAGCCCGTCCGCTTCTTTTACTGGGAAGCGATGTTCCGCGGCCAGCGTCCGCAGCTGCTCCGGTTCCGCCAGTTCTGGCAGTGGGGACTGGAGTGCTATGGCGCTACGGAGGCGGCGGCCGACGTCGAGATCATCGACTTCACACACGGTCTCTTCCAGGAGGTCGGCCTGACCGATTACGAGATCCAGGTCAACAGCATCGGTGACGAGGCATGCCAGGCGAAGGTCAAGGCGGCGCTGACGGCGCACTTCACGAAGCACCGCGATTCGCTCAGCGAGAAGTCGCAACGCCGGCTCGAGACGAACGTCCTCCGCGTACTCGACTCGAAGGAGCAGCAGGACCGCACGGTGATCGAGAGCGCTCCCAAGATCGTCGACCTCGTCTGTGACGACGATAAGAAGCATTTCGCCGAGGTGCTGGACGGGCTGACGCGACTGGGGATCCCGCACCGGGTCGTGCCGACCCTCGTGCGCGGTCTCGATTACTACACGCGCACGGTCTCCGAGTTTGTGCTGACGGACGCGGCGTTCACGAAGTCGGGTGACATCGCGGTGGCCGCGGGCGGTCGCTACGACCGGCTGGTCCGGCTCATGGGCGGTCCAGAGATGCCCGGGACCGGCATCGCGGGCGGCGTAGAGGTCCTTTATTACGCGCTGAAGCAGCAGGGAGTGACAGTGGCGCAGGAACCGAAGCCCGACGTCTACATCGTGTCGGCGCAGCCAGATGACGTCGCCGATCGCACGCAGCTCGCGAACCCCCTGCGCGAGAAAGGCTTCACGGTCGCGATCGACTACTCGGCGCGGCCGCTCGACAAGCAGCTCGAGAGCGCGATCAAGCACGGCGCCCGCGTCGCGGTGATCCGCGGCACTCCAGAAGCGCGCGGCGGGAACGTCATCGTGCGCGACCTGGTGATAAAGGAGCAGCGCGTCACGCGGCTCGCGGCGGTCGTCACCGAGGTCGGGCGCCACGTGAAGCCGCGGGTGCGCCCAACGCTGTGGAAGCCGCCGAGCGACCCCGATGACAAGGAGCCCGGTGCCGCCGGCGAAGGCCCCTATCTCAAGGACCCGTCCTGATGCTGCGCACACATACCGCGGGCGAGCTGCGCGCGGCGGACACGAACAAGTCCGTCACGCTTGCGGGCTGGGTCGACCGGCGCCGCGACCACGGCGACGTGACCTTCATCGACCTCCGCGACCGCTACGGAAAGACGCAGATCGTCGCCAACGCGACCGAGCAGCCGAAGGCGCATGCCGCACTCAAGGATGTGCGCAGCGAGTGGGTGCTGCAGGTCCACGGGACGGTGCGGCCTCGGCCCGAGGGCACGCGCAACGCCAAGCTTGCGACCGGCGACGTGGAGGTGGCGGCAGAGAGGGTCGTCGTCCTCAACGAAGCAAAGACGCCGCCCTTCTACGTGAACGAGGAAACGCCGGTCGACGAGAACCTGCGCTGGAAGTACCGCTACGTCGACCTGCGGCGCGAGCGTTCGAGGGACCTCATGCGGCTGCGGCACGAGGTCGTCGCATACATCCGCGCGTACATGATCGAGCGCGGGTTCTGGGAGATCGAGACGACGAACCTGATCCGCTCCGACCCAACGGGCGCGCGCGACCTGGTGGTGCCGTCCCGCTACTACCCGGGCAAGTTCTGGGCGATGCCGCAGTCACCCCAGCAGCTGAAGCAGATCCTCATGGTCGGCGGCATCGACAAGTATTTCCAGATCGCGCGGTGCTACCGGGACGAGGACCCACGCGCGGACCGAACGCTCGAGCACTCGCAACTGGATGTCGAGATGAGCTTCGTCGAGCCGAAGGACGTCATGGCGCTGGGCGAGGATCTGTATACGAAGATCTTCCAGAAGTTCGCGGCGAAGCCCCTCAAAGAGGTGCCGTGGCCGAGGCTCACCTTCGATGAGGCGATGCGGCGCTTCGGCAGCGACCGGCCCGACCTCCGTTATGGCATGGAGCTCATCGATCTCACCGACGTGTTCCGCGCGACGGGCTTCAACGCTTTCCGCGAGGTCATTGAGAGCGGTGGCGCCGTCCGCGGGATGGTCGTGGGGGGCAAGGCCGACGCGACGCGCAAGGAGATCGACGCCTGGACGACGATCGCGAAGCGCAAGGGCGCGAGGGGCCTCGGCCAGTTCCAGCTGAAGGGCGGCGAGGTCGTATCGCAGATCGCGAAGTTCCTCTCCCCTGGGGAGCTCGACGCCCTTCGCAAGACCACGGGAGCCAACGACGGCGACCTCGTGCTCGTCGTCGCCGCGGCGTACCGCGTAGCGAGCGAATCGCTCGGGGTCCTACGCGAGCATCTCGGCCAGGACCTGAAGCTCGCAGACACGTCGACGCATCGCGCGGTGTGGGTCTACGAGTTCCCGCTCGTCGAGCGCACGCCCGAGGGCGGCTGGACGTTCGCGCACAACCCCTTCTGCGGTCCGCTCACCCCGCACGATGTGGAGCTGCTCGACATGGAGCCGGAGAAAGCGCGCAGCAAGCAATACGACCTCGTCGTCGACGGTCGCGAGCTTGGTGGGGGAAGCGTGCGCATCCATCAACGGTCGGTGCAGGAGCGCCTGTTCAAGCAGATGGGCATCTCGAAGGAGGAGGCGCAGCTGCGCTTCGGTGCGCTGCTCGACGCGCTCGAGTACGGCGCGCCGCCGCATGGCGGGATCGCGCCCGGGATCGATCGGCTGAACATGACGCTGGCGGGGACGGAGAACATCCGCGAGGTGCAGGCGTTCCCGAAGACCCAGACCGGGTACGACCCGATGCTCGACGCGCCTGCCGGGATCAACGACGAGCTGCTCGACGAGCTGGGTCTCCGCGTGGTGAAGAAGCCGGAGAGCTAGCGGCAGATCGCCGCGCGGAAAAGAGCCCCGGCCGTCCCGGCCGGGGCTCTTCTCACATCGCTGAGTCGGCGCGGCTTATGACCTCGGGTGGCAGCCGGGCAGCTTGAAGCTCGCGATGCGTGTCTGCCAGCCGGCCAAGCTGGAGATCTGACCGGCGAGCGTGTAGTACTCGTTCACGTACCAGAACGTGCAGTCGTCGGTCGGATCGACGTTGAGCGACGTGTAGTCGCCCCATCGCGAGTTCGTGGTCCGCTGGACGCCCGAGCCGTTGATGACGACGCCTTCGCCTTGGGTCATGAGGCCGAGCGGGTCACCGCTCAGACGACCGGTGTAGCGGATGCCCGGAAACACCTCCGTGCCGTTGACGACGCTGTAGCCGATGGCCATGTTGCCCTGCCAGTCCATCGCGGCGCTGCCCATCCAGCGGTGGACGCCGTCTTCCGGGGCGAACGTGCCCTGCTGATGGACGGAGTACGTGCCGTCGGTCCGCCGGACCTCGTACCAGCGCACCCCAGCCACGCCAGGGCGCGCCTCGACCGATTGATTGGTGACGAAGGCCTCGTACTTGCCAAAGTTGCGGTAGGCCAGCCGCCAGGTCGGCCGCTGGCGGTAAGACAGGATGTCGAGGTATTGCGCGGGATTGGTGATGCCCGGCTGCGGCAGGCAGTCTCGGGAAGACGGACCGCACGGGAAGATCGAATCGAACGGGGCGACCGGCAGCTGCGCCGCCATCACCAGCGACGCTGACGGTGTGGCCCGCCATTGGACGCGCAGCTCCCAGATGTTCAGCGCATCGAAAGTCGCGCCGTAGGGATGGCCATCGTCCTGGGTCCCGATGATCGGCGCGGCAGCGCCGCCGATCGGCCGGCGCGTTCCGTCGATATCGGGCGGCAGCAAGCCATCACCTATGAGGTTGATCGGGACGACGGCCGCGTCGAGGAAGAACTGGACGGCGCGGGCCGTCGGGTTACCCGCGATCATCTTGTTCTTCTCGAGCGCGTAGACGCTGATGCCGTACTCGACGGTCGGGCCGAAATCGCGGGACGTCAGGATGTACGAGTCCGTCCAGACCCCGTACTTGGGATAGTCGGGGAAGAACACGCCCGACGTGAACGCGTAACGGTGGTAGGCGCCGGTCGGGTCGCCGGTCTGCGAGATGGCAACGCAGTTGTAGAAGATGGGATCGCGCGTGGTGAACTGGCTGAGGATCCAGCGGTCCGTCGTCTGGTCGTAGAGGACGATCGGGTCGCCCGACGCATCGGTGCAGTCCTCGATCGCGAAGCCGGACCACAGGGTCCCTGTGTCGACCGGCCCGAGGAGCCTGTTGCCTTGCTTGTCATAGACGGCGAAGGCCAGGTTCACCATCTCGACGTAGTGATTCGGGCCGACATCACCGACCGGGTCGGGTGGATTCACCCGGAACCCGAAGAGGTTGAAGTTGTCCTGGTTACTGAGCCCCTCGAAGCTGGTGAGCGGGGCGGCGATCGTCGTGGTCGCGAGTGACGCCACGAGACTCGATGCGGTCCCCTGCAGTGCGCCGTCGCCGGAGTAGCCCTGGTCCTGAGCGACCGGTCCTCTGTCCGGTCGGATGTCGATCGGGGCCACGTCTGGATCACCAGGCGCAGCGAAGCGCGACGCGGCGGTCGTGAGATCCCGCAGCGCGCGTGATGAGTCGAACGCTGCCGCGCTCGAGAACTTCGGCGACGGGCCGCTCGTGGTCTGAGGCTCGCCTGCACTCGCGATGGGGCTCATCACCGTGGTGGCGAGGAGACCGATCAGTGCCAGCAGAACAACTGGTGAGCGTCGGCGCGACTGAGTACGCAAGGAACGTCCCTCCTCTTAAAACTGGGTCTCTGATGCGGCGAGCTGCGCGGGCCGCACGCGGCATTCTGAGGCCCCGATGGTCGGCTACAGAGCCACTTATCCACAGAGACCCGGTGCGACGCGCGCCGAGTTGTCCAGGCCGAGCAGGCAGACCGGCCACGAAGCCTCTGCGACGCGGTCAGCGCGATCTAGCAGGCAAATGCTCGACACGGAGGCCAGGCAGCCCGACGCCCGCCGGTGTTCTCACCCTCGACACTCCCGTGAACCGTGCGAGGTCGTCGAGCGCGCGCGCGACCGCGCGGCCGGTAACGCGGTCCCGTTTCACGCCCGGCTCCAGGTGAACGGCATTGACCACGAATGCGTCCCGCTCGCGGTCGACGCGTGGATCGACCCGAGCGATGAGCTCGTCGTTGTGCAGGATCGGCATCGCGAAGTAGCCGTACTGGCGCTTCGCCGGTGGGACGTAGATTTCGATGCGGTAGCGCATGCCGAAGAGCGCTTCGGCGCGAGCGCGGTCCCGGATGAGCGTGTCGAACGGAGAGAGGAGCGTTGTGCGTCCGCGCCAAATCCGCTCGAGTGCGGGGATCCGCTCGGCATCGGCCGCGCGCACGTACCAGCTGCCTTTCAGCGTGCCGTCGTCCGTCACGACACGCGCAGGAACGAACTCTCCGGACCGCACGAGCGACGCGATCGCCTTGAGCACTTGCTCGCGCACCGCGCCCGGCAGCATTTCGGAGATCTGCTTCGCCGTCGCGACGCCGAGAGCACGCAGCGCGCGGACGGTCGCGTCGCGGATGAGTCTCGTCGGCGTGGCCGAGGAGACGAGCGCCTTTGCCGGCACGCAGCGCTCAGTGAGATCCCAGAGTCGCTCCTGACCGGCGCGGCCGGCGACGAGCACGCGACCCTCGGCCGAGAGGAACTCAAGCATCTGACTTGCGTTGCGGTCGTTGGTCCAACCGGTCGAATGCCACGAGACCGCTTCACGCCCGTCGAACGCGCTGGTTGCGAGCGGGCCTTCGCGCCGTAGGCGCGATAGGACGGTCCGTCGTAGCGGCTGATTCTTGCGCATCCACTCCACGCGCCAGCGCCGGTTCGTGTACCTCGTTGAAGTACTCCGCATCGCGAGGCGATAGAAAGGAAGATGCCGCGTCGGAAAGACGAACGCACGCCATTCGAAAAGTCGCTGGTCCTTGTAGATGAGCCGCGCCACATCGCCGGAGTCGTATTGGCCGAGTCGGCTCCACAGCACGAGAAGGTGGCTGCGCGCGACCACGCTGGTGGGATCGAGCTGCAGCCAGAGGAGCTGATCGACGGTAGCGAGGATCCCGCGGCGGTCAGGAGTGTTTCGCTCGGCGCCGAGGAGCTGCGCGTCGATGACGATGCGCCGCGCAGCTCGCTGGCTGATCTCGAGGTCGGTCATGCGCGCGGCGGGCCCGGCGGCAGACGGCCGCGCGAAGGGCGGGGGCGCTCGTCGGTCCGGTCCGCGAGGCGCTCGCCGAGCCAGAGCAGGACGAGCATCACGAACAGCCCGATGGCCGCGAAGAAGGGCAGCATCACGCCTAGACTTACACACGTGAAGCGCGTCTATCTGGACCACGCCGCGACCACTCCGGTCGACCCCGAGGTCGCCGAGGCGATGGCTCGCGTGCTCCGTGACACGCACGGCAATCCTTCGAGCATCTACGCCGAAGGGCGCGCCGCGCGCGAGCTCGTGGATCAGGCGCGCGAGGACGTCGCCGCCGCTCTCGGCGCCCAGCCGACGGAGATCGTCTTCACCAGCGGGGGCACCGAAGCCGACAATCTAGCCCTCCGCGGCGTGATGAAGGCTCGCCGCGGCCTCGGCGATCACCTCGTGACCACCGCGATCGGGCATCACGCGGTCCTCGACACCGCGAAGGACCTCGAGTCGGGCGGCCATGTGCGGCTCACCGTCGTCGCGGTGGACCGCGACGGGCGCGTCGACCCGGCCGCCATCGCCGCGGCGATCCAGCCGAAGACGACGCTCGTGTCGGTGATGCACGCGAACAACGAGATCGGCACGATCCAGCCCATCGCGGAGATCGGCGCGATCTGCCGCGACCGCGGGGTGAAGCTCCACACCGACGCGGTACAGACCGTCGGTGCGCTCGACTTCGACGTGAGCGAGCTCCCGGTCGATCTGGTCTCCGTCAACGCGCACAAGTTCTACGGTCCGAAGGGCGTCGGTGCGCTGTACGTGCGACGCGGCACGCGCCTCGCCACGATGCAGACCGGCGGCGGGCAGGAGAAGGGTCGTCGCACCGGGACCGAGAACGTCGCCGGCGTGGTCGGCCTGGGCGTCGCGCTTCGTGTCGCCGCGGAACGCCGGACGACGGAGTCGGCGCGTCAGTCCAGGCTGCGCGACCGGATCATCGATGGCGTCGTGGCGCGCGTGCCCGATGCGGTGCTGACCGGACACCGGACCGAGCGGCTACCGAACAACGCGTCCTTCTGCTTCCCCGGCACGCAGGGTGAATCGCTGATCGTCGCGCTCGATCTCGCGGGGTTCGCCGCGTCGAGCGGCTCCGCGTGCACGTCCGGCGACACGGAGCCATCCCACGTCCTCCTCGCGCTCGGCTTGGAGCGACACGTCGCGCAGGGCTCGCTGCGGCTCACCGTGGGTCGCGCGACCACTGACGCCGACGTGGACGCCCTGCTCGAAGCGCTGCCTCCGATCGTCGCCCGCCTGCGCGAAGCAGCCGCGGTGTCGGTGTGAGCGAGCAGGTCTTCGTCGCGATGAGCGGGGGCGTCGACTCGTCCGTGGCCGCGGCGCTGTTGCTGGAACGCGGCGAAGACGTCGTCGGCGTCTGGATGCGCCTCGTGCCCGGCGGTGTCGAGACCGACGCTCCAAGGTGCTGCGGAACGGACGAGGCGGGGGAAGACGCGCGCCGGGCCGCGGCGACTCTGGGCATTCCCTTCTATGCGCTCGACTACGCGGACGTGTTCGGCAAGCAGGTCGTCGACCGTTTCGTTGACGCGTACGCGTCCGGTGAGACGCCGAATCCGTGTGTCTCATGCAACCACCACGTCAAGTTCGAAGCGCTGTTGCGTGATGTCGTCGCGAAGTTCGGTGGTACGCGCCTCGCGACCGGGCATTACGCGCGCGTTGCCGATGCGGAGGACGGATCGCGTCAGCTGCTGCGCGCTCGCGACGCGGCAAAAGATCAGTCGTACGCGCTCTACATGCTCGGCCAGCGCGAGCTGCGACGCACCCTGTTCCCGATCGGAGATCTCTCGAACAAGACCGAGACCCGCGAGATCGCGGCGCGGTTCGGTCTCGCGACGGCAACGAAAGCAGAGAGCATGGACATCTGCTTCGTCGCCGGTGATTACCGCGACCTCGTCAGGAGTCGCGCACCACGCGCGTTCGACAGCGGGCCGGTCGAGCGCGTCGACGGCAGCGTGGTGGGCCGGCATGCGGGCATCGGTGGGCTGACGGTGGGCCAGCGCTCCGGGACAGGCGTGGCCACGGGTGAACGTCTGTATGTGCTTCGCTTGGAGCCCGAGCGATCGGCGGCTGTCGTCGGGACGCGCGAAGAGATCACGCGCACGGACTACGACCTTCGCGACGTGCGGTTCACGAGTGACGTCCCGCCCGCGATCACATTCGAGACGGCCGCGGTGCTCCGATATCGCGGCACGCCCCTTGCCGCAGAGGTCGATGTGAACCCCGATGGTGCGCGACTTCGTCTGGCTGCGCCCGCGCTGGTCGCGCCCGGTCAGGCCGTGGTCTTCTATCAGGACGACCTGGTCGTAGGGGGCGGCATCGTCCGCGCCGGCAGCCCGGCCTAGGCCGCCATGCGCGCGCTTTTTCGGATGGCCGCGATCGCGGTCGCGGGTGCCGCGCTCTACTACGCCGGGCTTCTGAATAGCATCGTCATCCAGCGACCCGAACGTCCCGGGGCGATCGCGGTCGTCGTCGCGATCGGTGCCGCGCTTGCGGTGCTCATCGCGGCTGTCCGCGGTACTGGACTAGGTGACGCCGACACGCCGCCGATGCACACGCGCCTGCATCGTCTCGTCTGGCTTTTCGCGAGCGTCATGGCCCTCGTCTCGATCGCGTGGATCTCGGATGTGCCGCGGCAGCGTTCCTGGGACTGGACCCCGTATCACAACGACGCGATCGCCCTCAACGAATGCGCCGCCCGTCTGGTGCTTGCGGGACGCGACCCCTACGCGTCGCTCGACATCTTCGACTGCTACGCGCAGCTCGGCATCGGTGCGGATCGCACGACGCCGCTGCGACTCGGGCAGTTTGCCCACGTTGCCGTGTATCCGACGGATGACCAGCTTGACGCCGCGTGGGCACTGCGGGCACGGGAGGGCGGGAACGTCGAGTTCGTGACGCGGCCGTCCTATCCCGCGCTGTCGTTCCTTTTGATCACACCGTTCGTCGCGCTCGGTTGGGACACGAATCGGCTCTATGTGCTGTGCCTCATCGCCGCGATGGCCCTCGTCGTCCTG
>JANMSU010000299.1:0-2773 GCA_031389835.1 Chloroflexota bacterium | reverse complement strand
GTCACGCGCCGACGCGCGCTCGAGCATCTGGCCGGCGATCCATCCGCGTTTGCTCGAGCTCATCCGCGAACATCGCTCCACGCTCATCTTCGTCAATAGCCGTCGCCTCGCGGAGCGGATCGCCGGTGCGGTGAACGAGCTTGCGGGCGAGGAGCTGGTGCATTCGCACCACGGCTCGATCGCGCGAGAGCAGCGCATCCGTATCGAGGATGACCTGAAGGCGGGCAAGCTGCGAGCGCTCGTGGCGACGTCGTCGTTGGAGCTGGGCATCGACATGGGCGCGATCGATCTCGTCATCCAGGTCGAGTCGCCGCCCTCTGTCGCGAGCGGCATGCAGCGCATCGGCCGAGCCGGCCATCGCATCGACACGCCCAGCAAGGGCGTGATCATGCCGAAGTTCCGCGGCGACCTGCTCGCGTGCGCGGCGCTGACCGAGCGGATGCACGCGGGGGCGGTCGAGCAGTCGCGCTACCCACGCAACCCACTGGACGTCCTCGCTCAGCAGATCGTCGCGATGGTCGCGGTCGAACCGTGGACCGTCGACGATCTTGAGCGCGTCGTGCGCCGCGCCGCGCCGTTCGCCGATCTCGCGCGGCCGATCCTCGAAGGCGTCCTCGACATGCTGTCCGGACGCTTCCCTTCCGACGAGTTCGCGGAGCTGCGCCCTCGCGTCGTGTGGGACCGCGTCGCGAATGGCCTGCGCTCGCGCGAGGGCGCGGCGCGAGTCGCGCTTACCAGCGGCGGCACCATCCCGGACCGCGGGCTGTACGGAGTGTTCCTCGTCGGCGCGGAACCGGGAAAGGGCCGCGTCGGTGAGCTCGACGAGGAGATGGTGTTCGAGACGCGCCAGGGCGAGACCTTCATGCTCGGCGCATCGACGTGGCGGGTCGAGGAGATCACGCACGACCGCGTCCTGGTCTCGCCCGCGCCCGGCGTCCCGGGAAAGATGCCGTTCTGGAAGGGTGAGTCCGCCGCGCGTCCGCTCGAGTTCGGTCGCGCGATCGGTGCGCTCACGCGTTCGCTGCGCGCTTCGGACCCGGCGGAGGGCACGCGCCGGCTGATCGAGAAGCACGACCTCGACGAGCGCGCCGCGCGCAATCTGCTCCAGTACCTCGCGGATCAGTACGCCGCCGTGGGCGCGGTCCCCGACGATCGGACGATCATCGTGGAGCGCTACCTCGACGAAGTGGGGGACTGGCGCGTGTGCGTCCTCACGCCGTTCGGCGGAAAGGTGCACGCGCCGTGGGCCATGGCGATCGGTGCGATGGTGCGAGAGCGCACCGACCTCGAGATCGACGTCCTTTGGACCGACGATGGCATCGTCGCGCGTTTCCCGGAGGCGGCCGCGCCGCCGCCAGCGGAGGTCGCGCTGCCGGATCCCGATCGCGCGCAGGACCTCGTCGTGGCACGGCTCTCGGAGACCCCGCTCTTCGCGGCGCGCTTTCGCGAAGCGGCAGGTCGCGCGCTGCTGCTGCCGCGACGTTTCCCCGGAAGCCGGTCACCGCTCTGGCACACCCGCCGGCGCGCGTCGCAGCTCATGCAGGTCGCATCACGTTTCGGCTCGTTCCCCATCATCCTCGAGGCGTATCGCGAGTGCCTTCAGGACGTGTTCGATATGCCCGCGCTCATAGAGGTCCTGCGCGGCATCCGTAGCCGTGACATCCGCGTCGTCACCGTCGACTCCAAGACGCCGTCGCCGTTCGCGTCCTCGTTGCTGTTCACGTACGTCGGCAATTTCATCTACGAGGGCGACGCCCCACTTGCGGAGCGCCGCGCCCAGGCGCTGACGGTCGACCCTGCGCAGCTGCGCACGCTTCTGGGCGAGGCGGAGCTCCGCGAGCTGCTCGACGCCGACGTGTTGGCCGAGCTCGAGCTCGAGCTTCAGCATCTCGCGCCCGAGCGCGCGGCGCGGCACGCCGATGGCGTGCACGACCTCTTGCTGCGCCTTGGCGATCTGACACGCGACGAGGTCGCGGCGCGCGTCGCCGATCCAGCGGTCGTCGACGAGTGGCTCGCCGCGCTCGAGCGAGACCGCCGCACCGTATCGCTGCTCATCGCCGGCGAGACGAGGCACATCGCCGCGGAGGACGCGGCGAAATACCGCGACGCGCTCGGCAGCGTCGTGCCGCCGGGCCTGCCGGACGCGTTCCTCGCCAGCAGCGAGCGACCCATGGCGTCGCTGGTCCGCCGCTACGCGCGGACGCACGGGCCGTTCGGTGCCGCGGATCTCGCGGCTCGCTTCGGTCTCTCCACGCGCGCCGTGGCGGATGCGCTGCGGGAGCTCGCCGTTGCGGGAACGGCTGTTGAAGGCGAGTTCCGACCCGGCGGGAACGGGATCGAGTGGGTCGACGCCGGCGTGCTGCGCACGCTTCGTCAGCGCTCGCTCGCGCGCCTTCGCCGCGAGGTCGAGCCGGTGGAGCAGGCCGCGCTCGCGAGGTTCGCGACCGCGTGGCACGGCCTCGACGCCCCGCGCGCCGGTGAGGGAGCGCTCCTCGATGCGATCGCGCAGCTGCAGGGAGCATTCGTTCCCGCGTCCGATCTCGAGTCGCGCATCCTCCCATCGCGCGTCAGTGGGTACGACGAGGGCGACCTCGACGCGCTCCTCGCGTCAGGCGCCGCGGTGTGGGTGGGCGGCGGCGCGAGCGGTCCGCATGACGGAAAGGTCGGCATCTTCCTGACCGAACACCTCGCGCTCCTCCCCGAGCCGCGCGACGAGCGTCCGACCGGAACGACGCATCAGAAGATCCGCGAGCTGCTCGCCGCGCGCGGCGCG
>JANMSU010000266.1:0-4872 GCA_031389835.1 Chloroflexota bacterium | reverse complement strand
CTCCCCTCGGACGCGATGGTGAACGAGACCGCGTCTCCTTCGCCTACACCCGGCAGCGTGTCGCCGCGGACCAGAACATCTACGCCGCAGTCCACGATCGCGATCTCCCCGGTCTCTTTGATCGTTCCGCTCACCGTCGTGCCGGGCGCGATCACGGCGCCGGGCTTCATCGCGCTGGCCACGGGCTGCACGTCCTTGGCCGCGTACTCGATGGCCATCGTGATCCGGTCGCCGATCGAAAGACGGTGCTTGCGAACCGCGCCGGTCGCGTCCTGCCCGCGCAGATCGACGCGCGCCGGTCCCTCGCCGACACGAAGAGTGACGATGATGTCGCCGCGTGTGCCGTCGAGGACGACGACGATGCCGCGCGACGCCTTCTGGCGCCATTTCTCGATGAACGCGAGCTGCTCGAAGTCCAGCATGCCGTCCTAACGATAGCCACGTTTGGCGTGCGCTCCGCACAGTCTTCCTTGTCCGGTCCGAGTGGCGCTGTTAGACCGTGAAGATCGTGCGTTTTCTCGCGTTCGCCAGCTGCTCCTGTCCCTAGGCGGCGCACGCGGCCGCGGACGCCTGTCCGCATGTAGCGCTTCAGCACACTCATTGGAGGTGAAGTCATGGCTGACACCAAGTACGCGCATCCCGAGACTCTCGTTAAGACCGACTGGCTCGCGGAGCATGCCACGGATCCGAACGTCCGCGTCTTCGAGGTGGACGTCGACACGACGTCCTACGACCAGGGGCACGCGGCGGGCGCCATCGGAGTGAACTGGAAGACCGACCTGCAACAGCAGCCGGTGCGCGATCTCCTCGACAAGAAGCAGCTCGAGGAGTTCCTGTCGAAGAGCGGCGTCACGAAAGACACGACCATCGTCGTGTACGGCGACAACAACAACTGGTTCGCCGCTTGGTTCTTCTGGCTGCTCAAGTACTACGGGCACAAGGACGCGAAGCTGGTCAACGGCGGACGAGCCAAGTGGGTCTCCGAAGGCCGCCCCCTCGTGACCAAGCGTCCATCGTTCCAGCGCAGCGAGTACCGCGCACAGGGCCCCGATGCGTCGGTCCGCGCTCTGTGCGACTACGTGCTCGAGAAGGTCACTAGCAACGGCGCGAAGATCATCGACGTGAGGTCGCCAAAGGAGTACGCGGGCGAGCTCCTTGCGCCTGAGAACCTTCAGCAGGAGGGCGCGCAGCGCGGCGGCCACATACCGGGCGCGCAGAACGTGCCGTGGGCGACTGCGGTCGCCGAGGATGGGCGCTTCAAGAGCGCTGAGGACCTCCGGACCATCTACGAAGGCAAGGGCCTCACGCGCGGCACGGAGACCATCGCGTACTGCCGTATCGGCGAGCGCAGCGCGCACACCTGGTTCGTGCTGCGCTACCTCCTTGGCCACGAGCGCGTCCGCAACTACGACGGCTCGTGGACGGAGTGGGGAAGCCTCATCGGAGTGCCGATCGAAAAGAGCTGATATGCGTTCCGCTGCATCATGTGCCGGGTGGATACGGCACAGCAGCGGGCGGAGATGTTGCGCCAGCTCGAACGGTTCGGCATTCACGATCGGAGCGTGCTCGACGCGATGGCCCGTGTGCCACGCGAGCAGTTCGTGTCGTCGGCGGACCGCGACACCGCGTACGGCGACCATGCGCTCGCGATCGGTGAGGGCCAGACGATCTCGCAGCCGTACGTCGTCGCACGCATGAGCGAGCTGCTCGCGCCGCGTCCCGAGCACCGCGTTCTCGAGGTCGGCACTGGATCCGGTTACCAGGCCGCGGTGCTCGCGGAGCTCGTGCGTGAGGTGATCTCGGTCGAGCGCCATGCGGCGCTCGCCGACGCGGCGCGCGACCGTCTCGAGGGTCTCGGATACCGGAACGTGCGCGTGATCCACGCCGATGCGTCACGGGGCTACCCGTCCGAGGCGCCCTACGACGGCATCCTCATCACGGCGGCCACCCCGCGGATCGATCCGGCCCTGGCGCAGCAGCTAACGGCGGCTGGCCGCATCGTCGCGCCGGTCGGTGATCTCGAGCTGCAGGAGCTGCTCGTGCGTGACGCGCGTGGACGCGAGGAGCGTCACGGCCCGGTGCGGTTCGTCCCGCTCCGCGGCCAGGCCGGATTCCGCGGATGAGCACGCTCCTGTTCGAAGGGGGCCGCATCCACGTGGGCGACGGCACCAGCCAGGAAGCCCTCCTCGCTCGAGACGGTCGCGTGGTCGCGGTGGGTCGGCGGGACGAGCTACGCCGGGAGGCGGGCGGAGCGGAGGCCATCGACCTTCGCGGCGGGGTCATGGTCCCTGGCTGGTTCGACGCCCACGTTCACTTCGTGTGGTGGGCGCAGCAGATGTCACGGCTCGACCTCGCGGACATGACGACGCTGGAGGCGGCCCTGGAGCGCATCGCGGAGTTCTCGAGCGCCCTGCCGGAGGGTGCGTGGGTCCTCGGCGGCCGCTTCGACAAGAACAACTGGGGACGCTGGCCGATGGCCGTCGACCTCGATGGAGTGACCGGTGGGCGACCTGCGGTGCTGCGCAGCCGCGACGGCCACTCGCGGTGGCTCAACAGCGCGGCGATCGCGCGCGCGGGCATCTCGCGTGACACGCCCACGCCTGAGGGTGGCGCGATCTTCCGCGACGACCGTGGCGAGGCGACGGGCGTGCTGCAGGAGAATGCCAACGCGCTTGCCGATGGGGTCATCCCACCACCCACCGACGAGCAGATGCTGGCCGACGCCCGCCGCGGGCAGACCGAGGCATGGCGGCGCGGCATCACCGGTCTCGAAGACCTCGACCAGTTCATGGGACGTTCGCCCATTGCGGTGATCGCGCGCATGCGGGATGCGGGCGAGCTCGCGCTGCGCGTTCACATGGGGATCCCACACGCCCGACTCGCGGACGCTCTCGAGGAGGGTCTGCGCACCGGTCAGGGCGACGAGTGGCTGCGGATCGGCCACCTCAAGATCTTCACCGACGGCGCCCTCGGCTCCCAGACCGCTGCGCTGGAGGAGCCGTACGAGGGGTCGCGCGATCGCGGCATTCTGACGATCGAACCCGATCAGCTCGTTGAAGATGTCGCGGCCGCCGCCGCCGCGGGCATCGCCGTGGCGATCCACGCCATCGGCGATCGTGCCGTGCGCGTCGCCCTGGACGCCATCGAGCCGACCCGATCGAGCGCTCCGCAGCTGCGTCAGAAGATCGAGCACGTGCAGCTCGTTCGCGCTGACGACCTCGCGCGCTTCGGGGCGCTCGGCATCGTCGCGTCCATGCAGCCGATCCATGCGACCAGCGACCGGGATCTCGCCGATCGGTACTGGGGCGCGGCGCGCGTCGCGCGTGCGTATCCGTGGCGAACGCTGCGCCGCACCGGTGCCGTGCTTGCGTTCGGATCGGACGCGCCGGTGGAGCCGATCGATCCACTCCTCGGGATCCACGCGGCGGTGACCCGCCGTCGCCCGCAGGACGACGAGGCGTGGCGTCCGGAGCAGCGCCTGACGATCGAAGAGGCGCTCGCCGGTTACTCGGCAGGCCCGGCCTACGCGATGGCGACCGAGCGCACGTCGGGCTCGCTGCGCGTGGGCATGCGGTGTGATGCGACCGTGGTCGACCGTGATCTCGCGCGTTGCTCCGAGGACGAGCTGCTCGAGGCGCGCGTGCGCGCGACCATCACCGACGGGGTCGTGCGCTTCGCGGACGGGATCGGCTAGTTCAGCGACACCCGGCCCTCGCCGTGCGCGCGCAGCCGGACGAGCAGGTCGCGAAGCAGGGTCGTTTCACGCTCGAGCAGGTTCTTTTCCGCCTCGAGCCGTTCCGCATCGCTGGGGAGCTCGAGCAGTCGCTGCCGCTCGCTTGCGTCGACGGCCAGGCTGGCTGCGATCCGGTACGCCGCCTCGCGCGGCGGGACGGTCGCGAGATCGTGCACGATCGCGCGATCGCCGCGAGCATCCTCTGTGACCGCCATGACGGCGACGATGTACTGGCCGTACGCCTCGACGGCGACGGCCGCGCGAGCGGACGCGCCGTCGCCCTCCTGCTCGTCGAGGTAGCGGACGCGTCCGACGAGGTACGGCTCGACGTCGGGGATCGCCTCCTCGACCGTGAAGCGGCGGCCGCCGCGCACGACGATGTAGGAGCGACCGTCGGAGAGCGGCGAGAAGGCCATGATCTTCGCCTCGGTCCCGATCGCGTACGGCTCGGCGGTCGCACCGACGTCCTGGCCGGAACGGATCAGGGCCACACCGAACGGGCGGTCCTCGTCCATGCAGCGCCGCACCAGGAGGCGATACCGCGGCTCGAAGATATGCAGCGGCAGCAGCATCTCGGGAAAGAGCACCGTGGTCAGCGGAAAGAGCGGAAGCAGCTCCGCCATCGCCTCAACGGTACTCTCCGCGCGTGATCCGATCAGCAGCGGGCGCGCTCGACGGCATCCGCGTGCTCGATCTCACGCGCGCGCTCGCGGGACCCTACTGCACGCTGATGCTCGGCGACCACGGGGCGGATGTGATCAAGGTCGAGATGCCCGGTACCGGCGACGAGACGCGCGAGTGGGCGCCGCCGAGCATCAAGGGGATCTCCGCCTACTACCTGTCCATCAATCGCAACAAGCGCAGCGTGACCATCGACCTCAAGAACGCCGACGGCAAGCGCGTGCTCGAGCGTCTCATCGAACGATGCGACGTCGTGGTCGAGAACTTCAGCCCCGGCACGCTAGGACGCCTCGGCTTTCCCGATGACCGCGTGCGCGCGATAAATCCGCGGGCCATCCTCTGTCACATCAGTGGCTTCGGCCAGGACGGCCCGGGTCGCGCGTGGCCCGCCTACGACCTCATCGTGCAGGGGATGGGCGGGATCATGAGCCTCACCGGTGAGCCCGGCGGCGACCCCG
>JANMSU010000259.1:0-3903 GCA_031389835.1 Chloroflexota bacterium | reverse complement strand
AAGTCCTGTTCGCACGCGAAAAAGCGGATGAAAGGCCGGCGCGTCTGCGTGCCATGGTCACGAACGGTGCCCCGCAACATGGGATAACGCGCCTCAAGCGCGTCGAGGATCGAGCGCTGCGTGATCTCGCCCCCTATGTCGAGTGTTACCTCACCGCCTACCCCCGCGAGCGTTCGGAGGTGCTGCGGAAGGACCACTCGGATCATGGCAGCGTCTGCACCTCGATCGAAAGAACAGGCGGGAGATCGCGGACGATCGGAGCCCAGTTGTCCCCACCATCTGCCGATGCGTAGACCTGCCCGCCGGTGGTACCGAAATACACACCGCACGCGTCCAGCGAGTCGACCGCCATGGCATCGCGCAGCACATTCACATAGCAGTCGTTCTGCGGCAGACCCTTCGTCAGCGCTTCCCACTCATCGCCGCCGGTGCGGCTGCGATACACGCGCAGCTTCCCATCGGGCGGGAAGTGCTCGGAGTCGCTCTTGATCGGTATGACGTAGATCGTCTCGGGTTCGTTGGCGTGGACATCGATCACGAATCCGAAGTCGCTGGGCAGATTCCCGCTCACTTCTTTCCACGAGTCGCCCGCGTCGTCGCTGCGCATTACGTCCCAGTGCTTCTGCATGAAGAGCACGTTGGGCCGAGAAGGGTGCAGCGCGATGCGGTGAACGCATTGGCCGATCTCCGCGTTCGGGTCGGGTATGTACTGCGACTTCAGTCCGCGATTGATCGGCTTCCATGTCGTGCCCCGATCGTCGCTCCGGAACGCGCCGGCCGATGAGATGGCGATGAACAGCCGTTCGGGATCCTTCGGGTCCGCGATGATCGTGTGCAGACACAGCCCGCCGGCCCCCGGTTGCCACTGTGGTCCTGTGCCGTGGCCCCGCAACCCGGCAAGCTCGATCCAGTTTTGCCCACCGTCGGTGGATCGGAACAGCGCGGCGTCTTCGACGCCGGCGTAGACAGTGTCGGGGTCAGTCAGCGAGGGCTCGAGATGCCAGACTCGTTTGAACTCCCACGGGCGCTGCGAGCCGTCGTACCACTGGTGCGTGGTGAGCGGTTTGCCGGTCTCCGAAGAGGAGTCGTACGCGAACTTGTTGCTCTCGCCCTTCGGCATGCCGTCCGGTGTTGTGGTGGGCTCACCGCGAGGGGTTCCTGGCTGGTGCCAGGTCTTACCGGCGTCATCCGACCTTTGGATGATCTGTCCGAACCACCCACTGGTCTGTGAGGCAAAAAGCCGATCGGGATCGGCGGGGGAGCCATTGACGTGGTAGATCTCCCAGCCGGCGAAGTGAGGACCGCTGACGTTCCATTTTTGGCGCTTGCCATCGGACTCCAGGATGAACGCGCCTTTGCGAGTACCGACCAATACGCGGACCTTGCCTGCGTCCCCTTTTCAGGCTGCTAGAAAAGCGTAGCGTTTTGTGCTCGATATGCTTTGTCCGATCCGGAGCCTTGCAGCCACGCTCGCTCTCGTCGTCGTGTTGTCGGCGTGTGAAGGCACTGCCGCGATCAAATACCAGAGCCCGCCGCCGAGCGCCGCCTCCGGTTCGTGGAACTTCGACGGCGATGCAGCGGGCGGTGTTCCCGCCGGAGCGGAGCTCTTCAGCGGGAACTGGGTCGTCCGCGCCGAGGCCGATGCGCCGAGCAAGCCGAATGCGCTCTGTCAGATCGGCGACTCGGAGTTCCCAGCGATCGCACTGGGCAGCGCGGTATACGGCGACGTCACCGTGACGATGCGCTTCAAACCGATCTCCGGAAAGGTCGACCAGGCCGCCGGCGTGATCGCGCGCGTCCAGGACAAGGACAACTACTACATCATCCGCGCCAACGTCCTCGAGACCAACGTGAACCTGTACAAGTACGCGGGCGGCCGGCGCAGTGGCATCAAGGACGGAGGAGCGAAGGTCGCGAACGGGCAATGGCAGGAGCTGCGTTTCGAAGTTGTGGGTGACAGGCTGCGTGGCTTCCTGAACGGCCAGCTGGTCGTCGAGGCGACCGACGCGACGTATAAGGCTGGTCGCGTGGGACTGTGGACGAAGGCGGATTCAGTCACCTGCTTTGATGACGTGATCGTGACGCCTGGTCGATGACGTCAGTGACACGGCTCTGGCACTGGCTTGGAAACGTTGGAGGGATGCGGCAGCTCGCGCTCCTCTGCTCATGGGGTCTGGTCGCCGGGGCCTGCGGCGCGGATGGCGGACAGTCGGCCAATCCGGCTAGGTCCGGTGTCCCCACCGCGACCCCCTTTCAGCAGATCATCACCAGGGTCGATCTCGGCGACGACTACTACGCGCCTGCCGAGATCACGGTGCCTGTCGGCACGACGGTCAGCTGGCAGATCGCCACCGGCGAGAACAACCATGACGTCGCCTCCGCCGACGGGCTGTTCCGCTCGAACTCTCCGATGAATCGCGGGGTGGACGTGTTCACGTATACCTTCACGCAGCCCGGCGAGTATCGATACGTGTGCACCTTCCACTTACCGGGCATGGTCGGCAAGGTCGTCGTCAAATAGCTCGTCCGGCACCACCGGTTGAGCCGCTTCCTCGTCTCTTTCTGCGGTTTCTGCGGTTCGGGATGCTTGCGTTTGGCGGACCCGTGGCGCAGATCGCGATGATCCGCCGCGAGCTGGTCGACGAAGAGCACTGGGTATCGCCCGAGCGTTTCAACCGCGTACTGGCCGTCTACCAGGTGTTGCCCGGGCCGGAGGCTCACGAGCTCTGCGTGTACTACGGCATGCTGGCGCGTGGGCGGATCGGCGGGTTTCTCGCCGGCCTCGCGTTCATGCTCCCGGGATTCCTATTGATGTTCGCCTTGTCGTGGTCGTACCTCTCGTTCGGCATCGAGTCCCCTGAGCTCCGCGCCGTGTTCGCCGGCTTCCAAGCCGCCGTGGTCGCGCTCATCGTGCGCGCCGTGCATCGCATCGGCAGCCATGCACTTCATGACCGCTGGCTCTTGGGCATCGGCGCGTCGGCGTTCATCGCATCGCTGCTCAACATCCACTTCGCGGTCACGCTGCTCGTCGCCGGTGTTGCTTACGCTCTGGCCGTCCGCGGTCGCGCTCGACTCGCGCTGATGCTCGAGGCGGGGTTCCTCGCCGGCCTCCTGCTCTATGCGCTCACGATCGCGCCTGCGTCAGGAGTCCCGGGTTTCGCGCCCGGCCCCGACAGCGCTGAGCCAGGCAGGGCACCTCTTGTTGACCTGTTCATCTCTGGGCTGAAGGCTGGGCTGCTGACGTTCGGTGGCGCCTACACCGTGATCCCGTTCGTGCAGCAGGACGCGGTATCGAGCGGTGGTTGGATGACCAACAGCCAGTTCCTGGACGGTCTGGCGCTCTCCGGCATCCTGCCCGCGCCGCTCATCATCTTCTCCACCTTCGTCGGCTATTACTCCGGAGGACCGCTCGGAGCGCTGCTCATGACGTTCGCCATCTTCCTACCCGCCTTTGCTTTCACGCTCGTCGGTCATCGCTATCTGGAGCGGCTCATCGGCGAGCCGTCGATCCACGCGTTTCTGGACGGTGTGACCGCCGGCGTCGTAGGGCTCATCGGCGCGACGACGATCCAGCTGTTCGGCGTGGGGGTGTCAAGTCTGCCGGCGCTGGCGATCTTCGCCGTCGCGCTGGCCGGCATCTATCTCTGGAAAGCGAAGGCCGCGGTCGCCGGGATCGTTGTCGGCGCCGGGCTACTCGGCCTCGTGCTCCTGCGCTGAGCGTGGGCGTGGCGGAGTCGCACCTCGTTCAGGTCACGCGAGAAAGTCGAGACCCTCGAAGAGCCGGACGCCGCCGCCGGCCTTCGGATACTGCCTGATGATGTTCGCGCCACCCTCGACAAGCAGATTCTTGTCGGTCGCGGTGGCGCTCCCTAGCTCGAGCGCGGCGCGCGAGAAGGCGTCCTC
>JANMSU010000258.1:0-1776 GCA_031389835.1 Chloroflexota bacterium | reverse complement strand
CGCCCCTTCGCGACCGGGTTCGTTCCCTCCAGTGGATCGACGGCGATGTCCACCTCGGGACCATCCCCACGGCCCACCTTCTCACCGATGTAGAGCATCGGCGCCTCGTCGCGCTCGCCTTCGCCGATCACGACAGTGCCGTGGAACGCCACCTCGTCCATCGCTTTACGCATCGCCTCGACAGCGGCCGCATCGGCACGGTCGTTGTCTCCGTGGCCCATCCAATGCGCGGCGGAGATCGCGGCGGCTTCCGTGATGCGCACGAGGTCGAGGCTGGAGGTCCGATCGGTGGGGACGGGCGGGCCGAGCATGGGGCCAGACCCTACTTGCTTCCGCGCGACGCTGCACGAGCGCGAGCAAGCCGCTCGGCGGCGTCCTCGATGCGTGGAAGCGGGTCGCGCATCGCCGCCTCGCGGTCCCCTCTCGATTCGCCCCCCAGCGTCTCGATCGCCTCGATGCCGGCATCGCGCATCGCCTGATGACCCGGTCCGATGCTTCCCGCGACGGCGACGACGGGAACGCCGCGTCGCTTCGCTGCGATGGTCACGGCATGGGTCAGCTTGCCGTAGATGCTCTGTCCGTCGACGCGTCCCTCACCAGTGATGACGAGATGCGCGCCGACCAGCCGTTTGTCGAAGCCCACCGCGTCAAGAACGAGCGCTGACCCGGACACGAGTCGCGCATCGAGGAACGCGATCAGGCCGGCGCCGAGTCCTCCGGCCGCGCCCGCTCCGGGAACGCTTCGCACATCGCGACCGACGAATCGCTCGACGACGTCCGCGTAGCGGGTGAGCGCGGCCTCGAGCTCGCGTTGGATCTCGGGCGTCGCGCCCTTCTGCGGTCCGTACACCGCCGTTGCGCCCTCCGGGCCGAGCAGTGGATTGCGAACGTCGCACGCGACATCGATCGCCGGCCGGACCAGCCGCGGATCCGTCTGCCCCTCGATGCGAGCGAGTAGCGCCAGGGCGCCGCCGCCCTCAGGCAGCTCCTGCCCGCTGGCATCGAAAAAGCGATACCCGAACGCGCGCGCCATGCCGGCACCGCCGTCGTTCGTCGCGCTTCCGCCGATACCGATAACGATGCGCTGCGCGCCCGAGGCCGCTGCGGCAAGGATCAGCTCGCCGGTGCCGCGCGTGGAGGTGATGCGTGGATCGCGTTCATCTTCGCGAAGCAACGGAAGACCGCTTGCCGCGGCCATCTCCAACACCGCGGTGATGCGGTCACCGAGCACGCCCCACTGCGCGTCGATCTCTCGTCCGAGCGGATCGTGCACCCGCGCGTTGCGCATCTCGCCGCCGGTCGCGCGCACGAGGGCAAGCGCAGTCCCCTCTCCCCCATCCGCGAGAGGAAGCTCGACGCAATCGGCGCGCGGCCAGACGCGCTTGACGCCGCGCGCGACAGCGCTCGCCACGGCGACCGCGTCGGCACTGCCTTTGAACGATTGGGGAGCGATCACGACGCGTGGCGCGTCGCGCTCGGGCACGCGGGAATGATAAGTAGGAGACGGACGTTCATCCGACGTGCCCCCTAAACTCGGAAGCACGTGACCCTCACGACCGGGCCAGACGCGGGCTGTACGCCGCGCGCCCCCGCCGAGCTCTCCGGAGCGTGGTCAAAGATCGCCGAACGGCGATTGCCAGCCAGCATCTTCCTCACTCCGGAGTGGATCGCGGTGACGCGCGAACACGACAGCGCCGAGGCCGTGACGCTCGCCGTGGGGGACCCGCCCTACGGCATCGCGGCGCTCGCACGTGACCCGGACGGCACGTTCCGCTT
>JANMSU010000228.1:0-5051 GCA_031389835.1 Chloroflexota bacterium | reverse complement strand
CTGGTCCGCAGTGACGCGACCGACGCGCAGATCGCCGATTCCATCGCGGCGATCTGGACCGCGCGCGACGACCGGTACTCCGAGCTACGTTCGGAGGAGACCGCTGGCCTCAAGAAGATCGAGATGAGCTTCATCGGAGGCTGAGCGCCTTGCCACGCCTTCGCGTGTCGCGACGCGCGCCCGGGCCTAGCGCGCCGTCGGCACCCGCAGCGAATCCTCGAGCTCGTCCGCGAGTCTCTCCGCGGCCGCGGTGTTGATGCGGAGCCGCTCGAGGCTCTGCGCGACGGTCTCCTGGATGTCCGGGGTGCGCTTCTCCTCGAGGAACGCAGCCGCCTCATCGGAAAGACCGTGCTCTGTCAGCTGGCTCACCGCGGTGACGTACCCCTGCTTGAGCAGCGGTGCGAGGTCCGTTCCCGCGATGTCCGCGTCCCAGTGCTTCTTCACAGCCTTCCAGGCCGCGAGGCGGGTGCGCCGCGACTGCATCATCGGGATGAGCATCAGACCGCGGTCCTGACCGCGGATGAGCGGCGAGAAGATGGCCTCGGCGGTGCGCTCCGCGAGTTCCGGATCCTCAAAGAAGATGAGCCCCTGGCGGAAGCGCGCTTCCTCCTGCGTGTCGGACGCCTGCGCCTGCTGCATGCGGGCGACGTACCGGTCCCACAGCACGTTGTCGCCGACCGTCGCGGCCACCGCGACGACCGTGCCCGCGACGTCTGGGTTCAGACGCTCGCGGCCCTCGAGGTGATCGCGCACGCGGCGCTGCGCTTCATCACGGACGTCGCCGGCGCGGGCGTGGAAGCCGAGCATGCCGATGGCCCGCGTGCGCTTCTCGCGCACGTCGGTGTCGTCGCCGTCGCGGGCCGTCCAGCCGGCGGCGTCGAGGATCGGTCGGTAGAGGTCGTCGACGAGGCGCGCGAACGGGCGCTCCGTCACGTCGCGCACCGCGTAGTTCCCGAGCCACGACAGCGAGTCGCCGATCGCGGCGAGGACCGCGCGGTCCTCCTCCCCGCGCAGCGTCTCGAGACGTGCGAGGAACATCGCGAGCGTCGCCTTGCCGTGACGCGCGATCGCCCACAGATCGTCGACGAGCGCGAGCCGCTCCTCCGCGGCCAGATGCGCGATGCCCGCGTCTAGACGATCGCCTTCGAACGCGCTCGCGAACCGGAAGCGGTAGAAGCCGCGCCCGCCCCCGTTCGGGAAGAACCACTGCGCGCCCGGAAGCCGGACGGTCCCGCGCTCGGAGTTCAACACCGAGCGATGTTCCTTCACGCCGCCCGCTGTGCCGTACTTGATCACGAGCGGGATCGGCCAGAGCTGCTCCGTCGGCGCCGCGTTCGTGTCGGAGAAATAGCGTGCCTGCGACAGCTCGAGCTCGAGCCCGCCGTTGACGTCACGTGCGCGGATGTCCACCAGCGGATGCCCCGGCTCCTTGATCCACGCGTTGGCAACTCTGGTCACGTCCTGACCGGACGACTCGTCGAGGGCGTGCCAGAAGTCGTCCGCGGATGCGTTCGCCTCCGCGTGTCGCTTCAGGTAGATGCGGACTCCCTCGCGGAACGCATCCTCGCCGAGGTAGCCCTCGATCATGCGCAGGACCGCGGCGCCCTTGGTGTACGAGATCGCGTCGAACCGCTGGGACGCTTCCTCCGCGCTCTTCGCCTCGACCGAGATCGGGTGCGTCGAGGCGAGGGCGTCGAGGCTGAAAGCGCTGGTGTTGTCGGCGACGAAGTCGCGCCAGTAGCGCCACTCAGGATTCAGCGCCGCGGTGGCCTTCTCACCGACGAACGACGCAAACGACTCGTTGAGCCAGAGATCCGTCCACCACCGCATCGTGACGAGGTCGCCCCACCACATGTGCGTGAGCTCGTGCGCCGCGGTGCTGAAGATGCCCTTCAGTGTCTGGATCGACGTGTTGCGCTCGTCCGCCGCGAGGAGCCGCGTGCGATACGTGATCGCGCCAGGGTTCTCCATCGCGCCGGCCTCGAAGTCGGGGATGCCGATCGCGTCGACCTTGTAATAGGGATAAGGGATCGCGGTGTACGCCTGCAGCCACTCGACGCACCGGACGTGTGCGTCGCGGGCGTAGGTGCCCTGTGCCGCGAGGCCCGGTGGGAGACAGACCCGGACCGGGATGCCCGACGGGGTCGTCACGACCTCGGTGAACTCGTATGGTCCGATGGTGAACGCGACGAGATACGTGGAGATCTTCGGCGTCTCGCGGAACACGGTCCGCGTGCGCCGCTCGTCAAGGGCCTCTTGCGACACGATCGGCATGTTCGCGATCGCGGCGTTCCCCGCCGGGTGGATCAGCTCGACCGTGAAGCGCGCCTTGAACTCAGGCTCGTCGAAGCACGGGAACGCCCGGCGCGCGTCGGCCGCCTCGAATTGCGTCGCGGCGTAGCGCTCCTCGCCGCGCAGCGAGCGGTAGAGGCCACGGAGCGACTCGCGGATGCCGCCCGCCCACGAGATCTCCAGGGTGTGCTCGCCCGCGGGGATCTCGCGTCCGAACCGCAGCGTGACGGTCTCCGCGTCCTGCTCGTACGTCGTGCCCTGGACGGCCGCGCCGTCGAGCGTCGCCTTCTTGATGTCCAACTCGAGCGCATGCAGAACGATCTCGCGCGTTGCGCGCGAGGTCCGGAGCGCGATCCGCTCCCAGCCGCTGGAGGTCCAGTTGTCGAACTCGAGCTCGAATCGGAGCTCGTACTTGCTTGGCAGGACGTTCTTGGACAGACGGAAGTTACGTGCCTCGTCGCTCATCGAGCCTCCCCGGCGGTGCTGAACGAAAAGCGTACCCGGTTGGGCGCTGATACGGTTCTTACATGCCACCGCAATTCATCTACACGATGTACGGGCTCAAAAAGATCGCCCCGGGCTCCCAGCGGGAGATCCTGAAGGGGATAACGCTGGCGTTCTATCCGACCGCCAAGATCGGCGTGCTGGGGCCCAACGGTGCAGGCAAGTCGACGCTCCTTCGCATCATGGCCGGCATCGACAAGGAGTACATCGGCGACGCGCGCATCACGGATGGCTACCGCGCGGGCCTCCTCGCCCAGGAGCCGCAGCTGGACGCCAGCAAGGACGTGCGAGGCAATGTCGAGGAAGGCGTCGCCGACCGGCGCGCTGTTCTGAAGCGCTACGAGGAGCTCTCCGGGAAGTTCGCCGAGCCGCTGTCCGACGCGGACATGGAGCGGCTCAACGTCGACTTCCAGAAGGCGCAGGACGAGATCGAGGCCAAGGGGCTCTGGGACCTCGACAGCCAGATCGATCACGCGATGGATGCGCTACGGCTTCCGCCGGGCGAGCAGGACGTCACGACCTTATCCGGAGGCGAGCGCCGCCGCGTCGCGCTCTGCCGCCTGCTCTTGTCACATCCCGACCTCTTACTGCTCGATGAGCCGACGAACCATCTCGACGCGGACTCCGTCGCGTGGTTGGAGCGCACGTTGACCAGCTACAACGGCTGCGTCGTCGCCGTCACGCACGACCGCTATTTCCTCGACAACGCCGCGAGCTGGATCCTCGAGCTCGATAAGGGCGCGGGTATCCCATACGCGGGCAACTACAGCTCGTGGCTCGATCAGAAGCGCAAGCGACTCGCGGACGAGGAGAAGCAGGAATCCGCTCGCCAGCGAACCCTCGCGCGCGAGCTCGAGTGGGTCCAGGCGTCCCCCCGCGCGCGCCAGGCCAAGAGCAAGGCACGCATCGATTCGTACGAGCGGCTGCTCGCGGAGTCGCCGGACGATCGCGAGAAAGAGCTCGAGATCAGCATCCCGCCGGGGCCGCGCCTTGGCGACGTCGTGATCGAGGCGGACAAGGTGCGCAAGGCGTACGGCGATCGACTGCTCTTCGACGACCTCACGTTCAAGCTGCCTCGCGGCGGGATCATCGGGATCATCGGACCGAACGGCGCCGGCAAGACCACACTCTTCCGCCTCATCACCGGCGAGGAGAAGTCGGACGGCGGTTCGCTGGTGGTCGGCGAGACGGTGAAGCTCGGCTACGTGTCGCAGTCGCGTGACGCCCTCGACCCGAAGAAGAACGTCTGGGAGGAGATCGCTGAGGGCCAGGAGAACATCCAGATCGGCACGCGGACGCGCAACGCTCGCGCGTACGTGGCGTCGTTCAACTTCCGCGGGGCGGATCAGCAGAAGCGCGTCGGCGATCTTTCCGGCGGCGAGCGCAACCGTGTCCATCTCGCGAAGATGCTGAAGTCCGGGGCGAACGTCCTGCTCCTCGACGAACCGTCGAACGACCTCGACGTCGACACGCTGCGCGCGCTCGAAGAGGCGATTCTCGACTTCGCGGGTTGCGTCGTCGTGATCAGCCACGACCGCTGGTTCCTCGACCGCGTCGCAACGCACCTGCTCGTCTTCGAGGGCGACAGCCGCGTCCGCTGGTTTGAGGGCAACTACCACTCCTACGAGGAGTTCATGCGCAAGGAGCACGGCGAGGACTGGCAGCCACATCGCATCAGGTACCGGCCGCTCACGCGCGCGTAGCGCGACCTAGGCGGTGCGCGGCTCCGGCTTGTTCGGGTCGATCCCGAGATCCGCGATCGCTTTCGCGACGTCCTTCGGCGAGTACTGCTCGCACAGCGCGAGAGCGTTGAGCGACGCGACCGCGATGCTCTCCGCGTCGACCTCGAAGTGACGGCGTAGCGCTTCACGCGTGTCGCTGCGTCCGAACCCGTCAGTTCCGAGCGGGACGAACGGCTGGGACATCCAGCGCGAGATCTGATCCGGGACCGCCTTCATGAAGTCGCTCGCCGCGATGAGGGGTGTCGCGCCGCCGAGCACCTGTACGACGTACGGGATCTTCGCCGTCTCCGTCGGATGCAGCCGGTTCCAGCGCTCGACCTCGAGCGCTTCGTTGCGCAGCAGCTGGTAGCTCGTGACGCTGTAGACGTCGGCGGAGACGTCGTACTTCTCCTGCAGCAGCTCCTGCGTACGCAGCACCTGCATCAGGATCGGGCCAGAGCCGAGCAGCGTGACGCGGCGCCGGCCCTCTTCGCCCTTTCGGAAGAGGTAGATGCCGCGAAGGATGCCGTCCTC
>JANMSU010000225.1:0-2917 GCA_031389835.1 Chloroflexota bacterium | reverse complement strand
CACCAGCTCGCCGTAGATGCGCGCGCCGCGGGCGCGGGCGTGCTCGCGCTCCTCCAGGACCACCACCGCGGCGCCCTCCGAGAGCACGAAGCCGTCGCGGTCCTTGTCGAACGGACGCGAGGCGGCCTCGGGCGAGTCGTTATGCCGGGTGAGGGTCTTCATCGCGGCGAAGGCCGCGACGATCACAGGGATCACTGACGCCTCCGAGCCACCGGCCACCATGACGTCGGCCTGGCCGCGGCGGATGATGTCGCAGGCCTCGCCGATCGCGTGCGAGCTCGACGCGCAGGCCGAGATGTGCGTGAGGCTTGGTCCTTTAAGCCCGAACTGCATCGCGACCTGCGCCGAGCCGGCGTTGGCCATCAGCATCGGCACGAAGAACGGCGAGAGGCGCGAGGGACCGCGCTGCTCCATGACCATGACCTGATCCACCATCGTCGTGATCCCACCCAGACCGCTGCTGATCGCGGTGCCGGCGCGCCCGGCATCCGGGAGCTTCTCTAGCTTCGCGTCCCGGAGCGCCTGTGTCGCCGCGGCGACCGCGAGATGCGTGAATCGGTCCGTGCGACGCAGCTCCTTGCGGTCCATGTACTGGGCCATCTCGAGCCCGCGGACTTCGCCCGCGACCTGGGAGTCGTACGGCATGGGATCGAAGGCGGCGATACGTGTGATGCCGCTCCTGCTGTGCACGAGCGCATCCCACATCGTCGCGATGTCGTTCCCCACCGGCGTTACGACCCCGAGGCCGGTGACCGCGACGCGCCGCTTCGGGGCGACAGCCGCACCCCCGCTACTCACGGCGGTCCACGTTAGCGCAGGATCGGAGGCGGTCGCCGTGCGGGAGCTTCATGGCGCTCGGAAGATCAGCGAGGCGTTGGTGCCGCCGAGACCCATCGAGTTCGAGAGCGCGATCCGCACCTTTGCCGCTCGTGCTTGGTTCGGCACGTAATCGAGATCCAGCTCGGGCTCGGGCGTGTCGTAGTTGATCGTCGGCGGGATGCAGCCGTCGCGGAGGGCGAGTAGGCAGATGATCGCCTCGAGCGCGCCCGCGCCGCCGAACAGATGGCCCGTCATCGACTTCGTCGACGAGACCATGAGCTTGTGAGCGTGATCGCCGAAGACCTCCTTGATCGCGTGCGTCTCCGCCCGATCGTTGGCCGGCGTCGACGTGCCATGCGCGTTGACGTAGCCGACGTCCGCCGGCGTTATTCCGGCGTTCTCGATCGCCGCTCGCATCGATAGGACACCGCCGACTCCGCCCGGCGCCGGCTCGGCCATGTGGTAGGCGTCGTCGGACGCGCCGTATCCGATCAGCTCCCCGTAGCTCTTCGCCCCGCGCCGCGCCGCGTGCTCCGCCTCTTCGAGTACCAGCACGGCCGCGCCCTCGGAAAGAACGAAGCCGTCACGATCGCGATCGAATGGACGTGACGCGCGCTCCGGCTCATCGTTGCGGCGACTGAGGGCTCGCATGTTGCCGAACGCGGCGACCGCAACCGGCACGATCACGGCCTCCGATCCGCCAGCGACGATCACGTCGACCTGGCCCCGTTTGATGGCTTCGGCGCCCTCGCCGAGCGAATGCGAGCTCGAGGCACAGGCGGAGACGTGCGTGAGGCTCGGCCCGCGGAAGCCCCAGCGAAGCGACACCAGACCCGATGCGGCATTGGCGATGTACGAGGTCACGAAGAAAGGCGATACGCGGCCGGGTCCCCGCTCGCGCAGTGTGTTCGCGGTCTCGACCACGGACTCCAGGCCCCCGGCGGCGGTGGCGATCGAAACGCCGACACGGTCATGGTCGGTGGCCGTATCCAGCTTCGCGTCGGCGACCGCCTCCGTGGCGGCTGCGACCGCCAGCTGCGCGAAGCGATCGGCACGTCGCACCTCTTTGCGATCGAAGTAGCGCGCCGGATCGAAGTCCTGGACCTCACCCGCGATCTTGGTGTCGAAGGCGGTCGTGTCGAACGACTTGATCCGACGGATCCCGCTACGTCCAGCGAGGAGCGCGCTCCACAGCGTTGGGATGTCCAGGCCGAGCGGCGTGACCGCACCTACGCCGGTGATCACGACGCGGCGCGCGGTCATGCTCCGGTATCGGCCCGCACGATCAGCGAGGCGTTGTGTCCGCCAAAGCCCATCGAGTTGGAGAGCGCGGTGCTGATGGTCTTGGACCGCGCGGTGTTGGGCACGTAGTCGAGGTCGAGGCCGGGGTCGGGGGTCTGGTAGTTGATGGTCGGCGGGATGCAGCCGTCGCGGATGGCCAGAAGACAGACGATGGCCTCCAGGGCACCTGCGGCACCGAGCAGATGCCCGGTCATCGATTTGGTCGAGGACACCGGCAGCTTGTAGGCGTGGTCGCCGAAGACCTGCTTGATCGCCGCGGTCTCCTCACGGTCGTTGGGCTGGGTCGAGGTGCCGTGAGCGTTGATGTAGTCGATCTCCTCGGGCCGCAGCCCCGCCTCATCGAGGGCCATGCGCATCGCGCGGGCATTGCCCTCGCCTTCGGGTGAGGGTGCGGTGATGTGGTACGCGTCGGCGGTGGCGCCGTAGCCGACCAGCTCGCCGTAGATGCGCGCGCCGCGGGCGCGGGCGTGCTCGCGCTCCTCCAGGACCACCACCGCGGCGCCTTCCGACAGCACGAAGCCGTCGCGGTCCTTGTCGAACGGTCGCGAGGCCGCCTCGGGCGCGACGTTGCGGCGCGTGAGCGTCTTCATCGCGGCGAAGGCCGCGACGATCACCGGGATCACCGAGGCTTCCGAGCCTCCGGCCACCATCACGTCGGCCTGGCCGCGGCGGATGATGTCGCCGGCCTCGCCGATCGCGTGCGAGCTCGACGCGCAGGCCGAGACGTGCGTGAGACTCGGACCTTTGAGGCCGAGCTCCATCGCGACCTGCCCCGACGCGGCATTCGCGATGACCA
>JANMSU010000224.1:0-7452 GCA_031389835.1 Chloroflexota bacterium | reverse complement strand
CACCAGCTCGCCGTAGATGCGCGCGCCGCGGGCGCGGGCGTGCTCGCGCTCCTCCAGGACCACCACCGCGGCGCCCTCCGAGAGCACGAAGCCGTCGCGGTCCTTGTCGAACGGACGCGAGGCGGCCTCGGGCGAGTCGTTGCGGCGACTGGTCGCGTGCATGGCCGAGAACCCCGCGATCCCGAGCGCGAGGACGGCCGCTTCGGACCCACCCGCGAGCATGACATCGGCCTGGCCGCGGCGGATGATGTCGCCGGCCTCGCCGATCGCGTGCGAGCTCGAGGCGCACGCCGAGACATGCGTGAGGCTCGGACCTTTGAGGCCGAGCTCCATCGCGACCTGCCCCGACGCGGCATTCGCGATGACCATCGTGATCAGGAACGGCGACAGCCGGGAGGGGCCGCGCTTCTCCATGAGCAAGACCTGGTCGATCAGCGTCTCGAGTCCACCCACGCCGCTCGCGATCGCGGTTCCCATACGCTCTGCGTCGGAGGCCTTTTCCAGGCTTGCATCCGTCAGCGCCTGACGGGCGGCGGCGACGGCGTAATGCGTGAACCGGTCCGTGCGCCTGACCTCCTTGCGATCCATGTACGCGGTCGGTTCGAAGCCTTTGAGCTCTCCGGCGATCTGCGTCTCGTAGGGGGACGGGTCAAAGCGTGTGATGCGGCCGAGTCCGCTCCGGCCCTTGATGAGCGCGTCCCAGGTGGTCGCGATGTCGAGGCCCACGGGGGTCACCGCGCCCATGCCGGTGACGACGACCCGCCGGGTCACCGCGCTATGACGGAATGCGCGCGATCGCCAAGGGTGCGGAGCGCGCCGGCGAGCGAGCTCGTGTCGGAAACGTTCACGAGCTTGACGTCGGCGATGCGCTTGACGAGTCCATTGACGACCTGGCCGGCGCCGATCTCGACGAAGGTCGATGCGCCGCGCTCGACCATGTAGCGGACCGACTTGAGCCACTCGACGCGGTTCGACAGGTGACGCACCAGCGCCTCCTGGATCGCGGACCCGCTCAGGTGCGGCAGCGCGCTCACGTTCGCCACGATCGGAACGACCGGCTCGCGGAAGCGCAGCGTCTGCATGAATGCGCGCAACTCGGGCCCGATGCGTCCCATATCGGGCAGGTGGAACGGGGCGGAGATCCGCAGCGGGACGATCCTCTTCGCTCCGTGCTTCTCGAGGGCCTCGGTCACCGCGCGGATGCCCTCGGCGTCGCCGGCGATCGTCACCTGCATCGGGCCGTTGTCGTTCGCGACGACAACGCTTCCAGGCCCCACGGTCACGGCGATGACGCGTTCGACGTCCTGCGCGGACAGTCCGATGATCGCAGCCATCGCTCCGCGCGCGCCGCGCGTGGCAGCGAGCTTCCCTCTCTCAGCCACCAGCCGCAACGCGTCGGAGAACGGCAACACGCCGGCAGTGACGAGAGCGGTGAATTCACCGAGCGAGTGGCCCGCGACGAACTGGGGCCGGAGATGCGCTGGGAGCGCCATCACGCCACGCGGCTCGCTACCGTCGGTGACGCGGCGGCCGAGCTTCTGCGTGACCGACTCCACCATCGCCTCGAACAGCGCGACGCTCGTCGCGAGCACCGCGGGCTGCGCGACCGACGTGTCGTTGAGACGCTCGGCCGGCCCGTCAAAGCAGATCTCCGAGAGCTTGTACCCGAGCACGCGGTCGGCCTCATCGAAGATCGCGCGCGCGGCGGCGGAGGTCTCGTAGACGTCGCGGCCCATGCCGACGGCCTGCGAACCCTGCCCTGGAAACACGAAAGCGAGAGCGGTCACGTAAGGAAAGCGTAACAGCGGACCCTTCGCACGTCGAGGTTGCTCAAACCGATTCGCTACAGTGGGCATGCAGTGAATACCCGAACGTACGTACAGCGTGAGCGGGCACGCAGCGTCGCGCGCACCAGCACGGCGATCGAGACCGCCGCATTACGTGAGGTCGCGCGACGCGGCTATCACGCGCTCCGAATGACAGACGTTGCGCGACGCGCCCACGTCGCGACTCGGACTCTCTACCTTCATGCCCCATCCAAGGAGCGTCTCGTGGAGCAGGCGCTACGGCGACGCGCGGCCGCTCAGATCGCGCGTGTCGAGCGCTGGCGGCCGCGATCCGAGGCACCCGAGTCGATCCTCAACGAGATGGTCGCGCTTCACGACCGCGAGTACCGTCTCGAATCGGTTCTGCTCGAGACGCTCGTCGACGGCGCATTGCCCCGCGTCGTCGCGTCTCCCCTGCGGGATCTCGACAACGTGCGTCTCGCGCTCATCACGCGGACGATGAACGACCTCGCGCGCCGCGGCGCGCTCCGTGTTCGTGGCGCCGACGCGATCGCCCTGGCGCACGCGCTGCTCTCCTACCCGACCTGGCGCACCGCGCTCACCGGTCCCGCGCGCCGCCGCGCCCCGCGTCTCGTTGCGGCGGCGTTGCGCAGCGCCGTCCTATGAAGGCGCCGGACACGCGCGCCGCTACGCACCGGGCGCTCGGTACTTGATCTGCTTCGCCTTGCGTAGAGCGTCCATCGTCTCGTCGACGGTCAGGAGGACCGTCGTTTCGAGTGAACTCACCGCGCCCCCGCCGCCGATCGCCAGCGCGACCGCGGCCATGGCCACGTTGTCGGGGGCCTCCAAAAGGGTGTAGCCGTCGTGCGTGCCGAACGCGTACCAGAACCCCTGGAGCTTCCCACCGACCGACTCGATGTAGGTCTGAGCCGCTTTCCGGCGGTCCTCCGGATTTGCGATGAGTTTGGCCCAAGTCTCGGGGGTGTAATTGAACTTCGTCAGATAGAGCGGCAACGTGCTTTCCTCCCCTCGCGACAGTCACGCGAGTCTGTAGTTTCGGCGTCGCAGTATCACCCAACCGAACGCCACACGTCCGGGTTCCGCTAACTACGCACGCTCGATCTCGAGCTTGCCCTTGACGCCGTTGAGCTCGCCCTCCCAACGATGCCCGCGTCCATTCACGCGGGGTTCGATCACCGTAGCGAGCACCTCGCCGGTGAGGAAGTCGCCGAATCGCTCGATCGTCGGACCGAGGTCGCCCTCGTAGCGAAGAGCGATGCGGTCGGCGATGTCGAAGCCGGCCTCCTTGCGCATCGTGTTCACGTGATGTGCGAGCTCGCGCGCAAGGCCCTCGGCTTCGAGCTCCGGTGTGGTGTCCGTGACCAGCGCGGCGATCGCGCCCGCGTCACGGCCGACCGCGTGACCCGGTGTGCCCTCGTGACTGACCAGCACCTCGGCCGGCGAGAGAGTGAAGCCCTCGACGATCGTGTTGCCGTCGCGCATGGTGAAGCGGTTGTCCGCGAGCGCCTGGCGGACGCGCGGCAGGTCTTTGCCGAGCTTCGGGCCAAGCGCCTTGAGCTCCGGCTTTACGGTCTCTCGCACGAGCCCCTTTGCGTCGTCACGGACTTCGAACGCCTTCACATTGAGCTCGTCGCGGATGATCGTCGCGAGCTCGTCCTGACCGTCGAGCGCGCCGCGATCGCGGTCGTTCGGATCGAACACGGCGATGAGCTTGGCCAGCGGCGTGCGCACTTTGGTCTTCGCGGCGGAACGCGCGGTCCGGCCGAGGGCCACGACACGCATCACCGCGCGCATGCGCCGCTCGAGGTCGTCGTCGATCCGCTCGGCACGCACCTCGGGGTACGGCGTGAGGTGCACCGAATGCGGGGCGCCGGGTACGGCGTGGCGGACCAGGTTCTGATACAGAGACTCGGAGAGGAAAGGCACGATCGGCGCGAACAACCGCGCGAGCGTCGTGAGCGCCTCGTACAGCGTCTGATAGGCGGCCAGCGAGTCGCGGCGCGACTCGGTCTTCCAGAAGCGCGCTCTGTTGCGCCGAACGTACCACGTCGACAGGTCGTCCCAGAACGCTTCCATTCGAAGCGCCGCGGTCTGCGCGTCGTACTGATCAAGCGCGGCTCGGTTGTCGCGCACCAGCCGCTCCAGCGACGACAAGAGCCAGCGATCGATCAGCGGCCGCTCGCCGAGCGGCACCTGCGCCGCGTTTGGATCGAAGGCGTCGAGGTTCGCGTAGGTCACGAAGAACGAGTACGTGTTCCAAAGGACGAGGAGCTTTCGCTTCACATCCCCCAGCACGTTGTAGCCGAAGAGCACTTTCTCGCCGGGATCGTGGCGAGCGTAGTACCAGCGGATCACGTCGGAGCCGGCGCGCTCCGCGGCCTGAGGGAAATCGATGAAGTTGTCGCCGGTCTTGTGGAACTCTTCGCCCTTGTCGTCGTACACGTACTCGTTGGACAGCACCGTCTCGTATGGCGCGCGGCCAGTAAGGACGAAGCTGAAGAAGAGCTGCGAGTAGTACCAGAGACGGATCTGCTCGACGTTCTCGGTGATGAACTCCGCCGGAAACCACTTGCGCCAGGAGTCGCGGTCGTCGAGCCAGCCGAGCGTCGAGAAGGGAACGATGCCGGCGTCGAGCCATACGTCGCCGGTCTCCTTCACGCGGAGGCTCTCCGCCTTGCACGTCGGACACGCGAGGACGACGTTGTCCAGCCACGGCCGGTGCAGCTCCGTCAGCTGCTCCAGCCCACGGATCGCGCGTTCGCGCAGCTCCTTCTCGCTTCCGATGATGAAGAAATGGCCGTTCGCGCAGTTGTAGAACGGCAAGGGCAAGCCCCAGTAGCGCTTGCGGCTGATGTTCCAGTCGCCCATGTTGTCGAGCCAGTTCTGCATCCGGTCGCCGGTGTGCGCGGGTAGCCAGCGGACCTTTGCCGCAGCCGCCTTCAGCTTCGGGCGCAGCTCGTCCATCGAGATGAACCACTCATCCGCGACGCGGAAGACGATCTCCTCCTTGCAGCGCCAGCAGACCGGATAGGAGTGGGTGTACGGGAGCTCACGGAACAGGCGGCCTCGCTTCTTCAGGTCGTTGGCGATCTCGTGCGCGACGTCGCGAGCCTCTTTGCCCTCAAGCCAGCCCAGTCCCTTGACGAAATGCGCGCTCTCGTCGATCGGTACGAAGACTGGGAGCTTCTCTGTCTTCGACAGCGCGAAGTCTTCGGCGCCGCAGCCCGGCGCGATGTGCACGATGCCGGTGCCCTCGGCCTCGCCGACCTCGTCCCAAGCGATGACGCGGTGACCGGGCTTGGTCTGCTCCCCCACAGGCAGGTCGTCGAACGGGCCGGAGTAACGCATACCCAGCAGGCTCTTTCCCTTGAACATCTCCAGCAGCTCGGCGTCATGCCACTTCGTCTGCTTGAAGACTGCGGCGGAGAGGATCAGGACCTCGGGATCGGACGCGCCGTCGGCGCGAACGCGGACACGCGCGTAGTCGAGGTTCGGATGGACCGCAAGTGCCACATTCGCCGGTAACGTCCACGGCGTCGTCGTCCAGGCGAGGAACGACTCCCCGACACGGCCCTCGATCGGGAACCGCACATAGAGAGACGTATGCGTCATCTCCTTGTACGAGCCCGTCATCTCGTGCTCGGACAGAGCCGTGCCGCAGCGCGCGCACCACGGCATCGCGCGGTGGCCCACCACGAGCCAGCCCTTCTCGTGAACGATCTTCAGGGCGTTCCAGATGTGCGAGATGTTGTTGTCGCTGTACGTGTAGTAGGAGTTCTTCCAGTCCATCCACTGGCCGAGCCGGATGGACTGCTTGGTGATCGCTGCCGCGCTGCGGTCGACGCGCGCACGGCACGCACGCGAGAATTTGTCGATGCCGTAGGTCTCGATGTCGCGCTTGCTGTTCAGGTTGAGCTCACGCTCCACCTGCACCTCGACCCACAGCCCCTGGCAGTCGAACCCGTTCTGCCAGCGCTGGTCGAATCCCTGCATCGCCTTGTAGCGCTGATAGAGATCCTTGTACGTGCGTCCCCAGGCGTGGTGGACGCCCATCGCCTCGATGTTCGCTGTGATCGGGCCGTCGGTGAACGAGTAGCGCGGGCCGCCGGCGTTCTTCTTCCTCAGCGCCTCGAAGCTTTGCTCACGTTCCCACAGGTCGAGCACTCCGTGCTCCAGCTCGGGTAGGTCGAACGACGAGCCCACCGGTGTGAATCGCGTCTTCTCGTTCGTCGCGGCCATGTCACTCCTTCGCTGTTCGACTGTCTCTGCGTCAAACAAAAACGCCGTCCCGCTCCCGGGACGGCGCGAGCCGTGGTACCACCCGAGTTGGCCCGCCGCGCGTGCCCACTCATCGCTTGATAACGGAGTGGCGCTCCGGCCGGGTCTAGTCGCCTCGCGGCTTTCTTCCGGCGGCATTCGGGGTGGATCGCCCCGCCTGTGCCGCCGAGTGTACCGATGAAACAGGCACGCCCGCCTGCCTCCCGCGCCGGTTTACTCGGACCGGTCGGCCGAGCCGCCACCATGATGACACTTGACCTATATATGTGTGACCGATATATATCTATGTAGTCGGCTGGAGGTAGGAACGTGGCCAAGCGAAGCGAGCAGGTAAAGGACGTGCGGTTCCGCGCCGACGCGAACGGCTGTCTATCGCGCCCCGCATTCGAAGGCGCGATGATCGCCTCGCTGAAGCGCGAGCCGCTGGCGACGCTGGTGCATCTCGATATCGACGATCTCCTCGGGCTCAACGAGAAGTACGGTCGCGAAGCCGGCGACAAGGCCATCCGGGCGACCATCGCGACACTCTCGAAGACCGCGGCCAAGGAAGGCTGGACGCTGGGCCGTATCGGCGGCGACGAGTTCGCTCTCCTGGCGCCGGGCACGGCGCTCGAGCCGGTCTTCCTGCGCGCCGAGCAGCTTCGACAGGAGCTCGACGCGGCGCTCGCGAAGGCCGTGCCGCACGGTCAGAAATGCACCGTGAGCATCGGCGTCGCCAACACGCCACGCGACACGAAGGCGCGGGGCCCTGCGAGCACCGAAGAGCTCATGCGCAAGGCCGATCTCGCGCTGCTTGCGGCCAAGGAGCAAGGCGGAGACGCGGTCGGCCTGACACCAAGCGACGACATGGTCCTGAAGTCCTCCTATTACTCGGCCGCGCAGCTCGGCCGGCTCAAGGGCCTCGCCGAGCGCCAGAAGAAAAAGGAGGCGGCACTTCTACGCGAGGCGCTGGATGACCTCTTACGCAAGCACGAACGCTCCTGAGGCGTAGCCTCGCGGGATGGAGCTCGCCGCCGAGGTACGACGAGAGCTCGCCGAGCTCGCGAAGCGATACGGCGAGCCGCGCGCGATCGAAGCCCTGATCCATGACGGCTTCGACGACCCGATCCGGCGGCGGGACAGATACGGTGAGGTGCTGATGGCGGTGCGCCGGCCGAACGGCAAGGTGCTCGTCGCGATCAAGACCTTCTATCCGCGCGGTGCGTACCGGCTACCCACGGGCGGTATCCATCACGGCGAGACGATCCATGACGCGCTGCTTCGTGAGACGCACGAAGAGACCGGCCTCGAGACGGTCGTGCGCCGTTTTCTCGCGACCATCTCGTATCGCGGCCGTTCCACCCCGACGGCGGCTCCACTCTTCCAC
>JANMSU010000223.1:0-2706 GCA_031389835.1 Chloroflexota bacterium | reverse complement strand
TGCTGCCGCTTCGGGATATCTGCGATCTCATCGGCGCGGAGCAGCGCATCCGTCGACGTGAGATCTGTCGCGCGCGCGAACGCCAACAGCTTCGCCCGGGTCTTGTCTCCGATACCGCGAGGCGGCGTGTTGATGACACGTGTGAGCGCGACGCTGTCCAGCGGATTACGCACGATGCGGAGGTACGCGAGGGTGTCCTTGACCTCCCGCCGCTGATAGAAGGACACGCCGCCGACGACCTGATAAGCGAGGCCGAAGGACCGGAACACGTCCTCGATCGCGCGCGATTGCGCGTTGGTCCGGTACAGCACCGCGACGTCGCGGTTGTTCTTCACCTCGCCCTGCCGCTGAAGGCGCTCGATCTCCCGCGCGATCGCCTCGGCCTCGAGATGCTCGTCGTACGCCTCCATCACAACGACGGCCGGGCCACCCTCGCGCTTGGTCCAGAGCTTCTTCTCTTTGCGATCGGAGTTGTTGCGCACCACGGACCAGGCGGCATCGAGGATCTTCTGCGTGCTGCGGTAGTTCTGCTCGAGCTTCACGACCTTCGCGTTCGGGTAGTCGCGCTCGAAATCGAGGATGTTGCGCACGTCGGCGCCGCGCCAGCTGAACACGCTCTGGTCGTCGTCGCCGACGACCGCGATGTTCTGTCGGAACCCCGCGAGGTAGCGCAGCAGAACGTACTGCGCCCTGTTGGTGTCCTGGTATTCGTCGACGAGGATGTGCTGGTACCGCTCCTGCCATTTCTCGAGCGCTGCATCGCTCGTCTCGAACAGCCGGCAGACCAGGAGGAGCAGGTCGTCGAAGTCGACGGCGTTGTTCTCCCGGAGGAGCGCGTCGTACCGCTGCCAGACGAGAGCGGCGATCCGGTCGAGCTGATTGCGCGGCGCGGCGGCCATGTCGGCCGGGCCCTTCAAGTCGTTCTTGGCGCTGGAGATGGCGCCGCCGATGGCGCCGGGCGAGAACAGACGCTCGCTGACGCCCTGCTCCGCCATCGTCTGGCGGATGAGGGCGCGCTGATCGCTCTCGTCATAGATCACGAAGTGACGGTCGATCCCGACGAGGGGACCGTCACGGCGCAGCAGCCGGGCACAGAAGCCGTGAAAGGTCCCGGCCGTCAGAACCTGGAGCTGGGCCTCGCCAAGCAGGCGCTCAAGACGCTCCTTCATCTCCCGGGCCGCCCTGTTCGTGAAGGTCACCGCCAGGATCGACCGCGGCGACGCCCCCTCCCGGATCAGGAACGCGACGCGGTGCGTGAGGACGCGCGTCTTCCCCGAGCCGGCGCCAGCCAGAATGAGCAGCGGGCCGTCACCGTGGGTCACGGCGGCGCGCTGCTCCGGATTCAGCGGGTCGAGGATGGGGTCGGGCACTGTTTCGATGTTAGGTGCGGCGGTGGCTTGTGGATGAAATGCACGAGTCCGTGGACAACGCGGGCGCGCGATTGTGGAGAAGGCACTTTTCCGCCCGCACGGAGCGCATCACATTGCTCGTCATTCCCGGGGAGCTTGCGTCTGGGGGAGAGATCCGCCGGCGCCGGAGCCTCGGGATTTTTCTTGCGCTGTCGATGACCTGTTGAAAAGCCTGTGGCGTTTGTGGACGAGTTCGCATGTGATCAGTGGATAAGCCGGTTGCCTGCCCTCCGCCTCGCCGAGTATGTTTCCTCTCGTCCCGAGGGGACTGTCAAAGGGAACGGGTCCGAGATTCCATCAAGGACACCGGTCCCCGGGAGCGCAACCGGAGATAGCATCAAAGGCGGTCCGAGAGGATATCGAGGATCGGCTCCACGGCCAAGCCGCTGAGCTTTGAAGCAGCGGTAGGGCACGGAGGCAGTTCGCTCGGGACGCTTTTTGCCCATTTCATCCGGCACTGGACGCCGTCCGTACAGTCCTCGCAGATGCCGAACACCCCAGACCAGCCTGACGACGTCCTGATCATCGCGCTCGCCGAGCGCGATCTGGGTGCGCTGGCGAACCTCTACGACCGCTACGGGCGCCTTGCGTACGCCCTCGCTTACCGGATCCTCGGCGAGGGCGAGGCCGCGGAGGACGTTGTTCACGACGCGTACATCTCAGCGTGGCGAGGAGCGGCGAGCTACCGGCGCGAGCGCGGCAACGTTCGTGGCTGGCTCATGTCGATCGTGCACCACCGCGCCGTCGACGTGCTCCGGCGCAAGACGACCTTCCGGCAGGCGCCGCTCGAGGCCGCCGCCGAGCGGGCCGCCGATGACGACACCGCGGAGGCGGCCGAGCGCAACGTCGAGCACCAGACCGTGCGCGCGGCGCTCGAGGGCCTCCCGCAGGCGCAGCGACGCACGATCGAACTCGCGTACTTCGGCGGATACACCCACGTCGAGCTCGCTGAGCTCATGGGCGTGCCGCTCGGCACCGTGAAGGGTCGGATGCGCATCGGGCTGCAGAAGCTCCGGCGCGCTCTCGAGCTCCAGGGCAACTCCGGGGAGCGGTCACGATGAACCACGTCACCGACGAGCTCGAGCTGTACTCGCTCGGCGCCCTGCCGCCGATCGACCGCGCGCGCGTCGCCGCGCATCTTGCGGAGTGCCCCGCATGCCGCGAGCAGGCGCGCGCCATCGACGAGGTCGTCGAGGAGCTGCCCGAGACACTGCCCGACCGAGAGGCGCCCGGTCGTCTCCGCGAGCGGATCCTGGGCTCGGCCCGCGCGGACCTGGTGCCTGACCGTGCCCCCGCG
>JANMSU010000215.1:0-6372 GCA_031389835.1 Chloroflexota bacterium | reverse complement strand
TTCGATCTTCGCGAGATCCAGGAGGCCATTGATGAGGCCGAGGAGATTGTCCGCGGCCTGCACGACGCGTTCGAGGTCGGCGGTCTGCTGCTCGGTCAGATCGCCGTCGAGTCCATCCAGCATGAGCTTGGTGTATCCAATGATCGCGTTCATCGGCGTGCGCAGCTCGTGGCTGACTGATGCGAGGAATTCGCTCTTGAGCCGGTTCGCGCGCTCGAGCTGGAGGTTGTTGTCCTTCAGCTCGTTCACGAGATCCGCGTTCTCTTTCGCGACGCTCACGAGGCGGGCGATGGTCCTCAGCGCGCGCGCTTCGGTGTCGCTGATCTCACGGGGCGCCTTGAAGTACGCCGAGAGGAGTCCGGCGGCCCGGCCGCGCGCCGACAGCGGAATGTGCGCGACGTGCGGCAGTGGGCTCTGCGGGACGTACAGGTGCTGGATCTGGTTCGGGTCATACACAGGATTCACGAGTACGCGCGTCGCGAGCATCACCGCGGTCTCCGCGTCAACGCCGATGGTTGTGGGCGCGATCAGCCGCCCACCCGATCCTGACGGCGAGCCTGGTGCATCTTCACGGATGACGATCGAAGCGCCGTCCGCGTGGAACAGCGCGACCATGCGCGACAACGACTCGGCGAAGATCCGCTCACGGTCCGTGACACCGACGACCGCGTCGGCCACCTCATTCACGGTGCGCACCTCGGCGAGGTACTCCTGCTGCGCGCGCTCGCGTTCGCTGAGCGACCGCGCCATCGTGTCGAAGGCCCGTTCGAGCGTGCCGATCTCGTGCTGCGAACGCTGACGGATGCGCACCCCGAGATCACCCGCCTCGATCTGCTGCGCCGCGGCGGCCAGCTCCTGAAGCGGCTTGGTCATGACGGCCGCCGAGCGATAGGCGAAGAACGTGACCAGTCCGATCAGGCCCGCGGCGAGCACGAAGAGGATCACGAGAAGGGTGCGCTGCGCTGCCTCGAGACCCTGGAGCGGAAGCAGCACGGCGAGTACACCCGGGATTGCCCGCTGCGATCGGACGACCTGGAAGATGCCGTAATAGCTCTTATCGTCGAGCGTCACGTCTCTCACAAAGACGTCGCCTGGCGAGGCCTCGACCTCCTCGAGAGTGGGAAAAATCGTTCCCTCAGAGATCGGCGTCGTGGACGCTTTGACCTTGCCATTCCACAGGAGCGCTATCTGGGCGTCGCTCTTGGTGTTGATCGCCGTGAGGTAAGCACTTCCGAGGATCGCGCCGACCTCTACGTAACCGATCGCCTCCTGGTCTCTTCCACGGATCACGTAGATCGCCCGGATGACGATCCCTTGCGGCTCGTCATACAGCGACCAGGACTGGGGGGCACCGGCGTTGACCAGCGCCACCAGGTCCGGTTTCAGAGTCTCGCCCTGCCGGAAGTCCTGGGCCGCGGCGATGATCAGGCCGTGGACGTCGGCGACCTGCATGAAGTCAACCGAGAGACGCGACTTCTGCGGCAGCAAGAAGGCCTCGAGGCCTTCACGATCCCGAGCTTCGGCGAGCTCACGGATCGTGGGCAGCCCGGCGATGAGCTGCGCAGCCCTCTGCATGATGCGCGACTGGTCGTCGATGTCATTCGCCGCAGCCTGTGCCACGATGGTCGCTTCATCGTCAAACTGCGCCGTTATCAGCTCGTTGGACTCGTACAGTGCGACGGCGGCGAGCACCACCAAGGCACCCACCGCCACCGCGACCGTTCGTCCAACGAGCGCGCGGAGGAGGCTTGGCGCGAAAAGCTGGTTGAGGAATCGCACGAGGTCTCCCTAGAGACCGGCCAGGATCTTCTGCCCGTCGGGACCTTTTACGAAGTCGAGGAAGGCTTTGATCGCCGGCTTGACCTTCACCGGGTCCGGGTTGTACGTGAAGTACAGCGGACGGCGGATCGGGTATGTGCCGTTCGCCAGCGTGTCGCGCGTCGCTGCGATGTTGTCGATCGTGAGAAGCCTTACGTCGGTCGTGCTGAATGCTTTGGCGTTCATCGTCATCATGCCGATCGAGTCCTTGAATGAGCCAAGCGCTTTGAGGGTCTCGTCGATCTGGAACACCTCGATGGCGTCCTTGGAATACGTCGGCTTCGTCGAGCCGAAGAAGTAGGACTCGAATGCGGAGCGGGTCGACGACTCGGGCTCGCGCAGTAGCACGCGGATCTTGCCGGGCGTGCCGCCGACATCTTTCCAGTCGGTGATCTGTCCCGTGAATATCTTCGCGACCTGGTCCTTGCTGAGCGCTTTCGCCGGGTTCGTCGCGTTCACACCGACGCCGGTGCCGGAGGCACCGATTGGAACGACCTCGACCTTGCCCTTCTCGGCCGCCGACAGGTCGCGGCTGATGTAGCCGAGGTCGACCGTGCCGTCCGCGGCAAGCGTCACGCCTGGGCCAGAGCCGACGTCGTCAAAACCCTGCCAGATGACAGTTGGGTGGATTGCTGAGAATCCGGTGGTGAGAGCTTTCACCGCGTCGAGGGCGCCACCACCACCTTTGGTCACGTAGGTCCCCGCTAGGGGGTCCGGTGTCGGCCTGGCCCCGATAATGTTCGCCCCACCGCAGCTCGCCAGAAGCAGAGCCGCTAGCGTCAGAGTCACCCCATTACGCAGGATCGTCATCTTCCCATGTCCTCCAGGCCGGCCTGTCGCCGGTTAAGCCAATTGCAGGAAGTGTCGCCCTGCTAACTGGCCTGTCTATCCCTCTAACGGGGAGGGGGTCCGCCGAAACGCCTGGATTAGGCGCTATCCGTCAGTTGGCTTAGGCGCCGGACGGGCCTTTTTGGCTGGAAGACGGCCCAATAGCCGCTCTGACGAGGCCCGGATCTCCTCCACTGCGGCGTCGAAGGCCTGGGCATTCGCAGGCGCCGGGGACCTGAAACCGCTGATCTTGCGGACGAACTGGAGCGCCGCCGCCCGGACCTCCTCGTCCGTTGCGGGAGCCGTTCCCCGGAGCGTCTTGATGCTGCGACACATACACATGAAAGATACGACGACTTGCGTCCCGGGCACGCCAACGGACGGCAGGCCGGCCGCCTCTAGCATCCCGACGTGCTCGTGCTCAGCAAAAGCGAGGTCGAGTCGCTCCTCGATCCAGATGAGCTCCGCGCAGTGGTCGGGGCCGCCCTGGCAGATCTATCGGCGGGACGCGCGTCGATGCCGACCCGGATCGCCGCCGTCGTATCCGAACGGGACGCGCTCCTCGCCGTCATGCCGGCTTACCTGCCGGGTTCGGGCGCCCTCACGACGAAGCTCGTCTCGCTCTTCCCGCGCAACACCGACCGGCCCACGCATCAGGCAGTGATCGTCGCCTTCGACCCATTAACCGGAACGCCCGCCGCGCTGATGGACGGCGAGGCGATCACCGCCGCGCGCACCGCCGCCGGTTCCGCACTCGCCACCGAGCTGCTCGCGCGCAAGGATGCGACGAGGCTCGTGGTGATCGGGACTGGTGTTCAGGCTCGCGCGCACCTGCGCGCGGTGTCGCGCGTGCGTGATTTCGGTTTCATCCACGTCGTGGGTCGCGACTTCGACAAGGCAAAAGCCCTCGCCGAGGAATTCTTCGGGAACGGGCGGCGCGTGGGCGCATACGTAAACGTCGACGAGGCGGTGCACGACGCCGACGTGGTCTGCGCGTGCACGCATAGTCCCGATCCCGTCGTTCGCCGCGAGGCGTTGCGCGATGGGACCCACGTGAACTCCGTTGGCTACAACACCGCCGGTCGCGAGGTGGACGGCGAGACGGTCGCGGCCGCGCTCGTGGTGGTCGAGTCGCGCGCCGCGGCACTTGCGCCACCACCGGGCGGATCGAACGATCTCCTGTGGCCGATCCGCGACGGGCTCATCGAGGCGACGCATGTGCACGCCGAGCTCGGCGAGCTCGTGTCGGGCGCGCGTCCCGGACGCGCCAACGACGCGCAGATCACCCTCTATAAGTCGGTCGGGGTCGCGGTCGAAGACGCCGCGGCGGCGGCGCTGGTGCTACGACTAGCGCGCGAGCGCGGGGTCGGAAAGAACATCACGATCTGATCGCGGGCTCCGCGCTGTCGCGGATCGCTCGGACCTTGTCGATGCGATGGCCGTCGACCGCGATGACCTCGAAGCGGATGCCTTCCTCATCGACGGCGTCTCCGATCGCGGCGACGCGCCCCAGCCGATCCACGATCAGCCCCGAGATCGTGTCCGCCGGAACCTCGGGCAGCTCGATGCCGAGACGCTCGCGCACGTCATCGAGCGGCGCGAGGCCGTCGATGAGCAATGAGCCGTCAGGCCGCTGGTCGAAGAGCACCCTGCCCGGCTCGAACTCGTTGCCGACCTGTCCGAGCAACAGCTCCGCGATCGCCCCGAGCGTCACGATGCCTGCCGTCCCGCCGTACTCGTCGATGACGACCGCAACGGGCGTTCGCTCCCGGCGGAAGAGGGCCAACGCGTCCAGCAGATCCGCATTCTCCGGAACGATCGCGACCGGGCGGCTCAGCTCACCGGCGGTGACGTCGCTCGACGGTGCGTGCGCGAGATCTCGTATGTGGAGCACGCCAAGGATCTCTTCGCCGCCGGCCCGGTGCACGGGCAGACGGGTGAACGGGTGCGCCGCGCTTAGCGCGAGTAGCTCGGGAACGCGCGCACTCTCGGACACGCTGATCATCTCCGTTCGTGGCACCATCACGCTGCTGACGGTGCGGTCGCCAAATGTCAGGGCTCTGCGCGCCATGTCCCGCTCGACCGACTCCAGCGTGCCGGCCGTGCTCGCGGCGTCGAGGATCAGCCCGAGTTCGTCGGGTGAATGCGCGCGCTCCGCCTCGGTCGCTGGCTGTAGGCCGAACCGGCGGACGACGGCGTTCCCGACCGTGTTCAGCACCGCGATGAACGGATACATGGCCCGGTAGAACCAATGGAGCGGATATGCAGACCAGAGCGCCGTAGGGAGCGCGCGCTGGATCGCCACCGACTTCGGGGCCAACTCACCGAGGACGATGTGCAGCGCGGAAATGAGCGCGAAGGCGAGCACGATGGCGATCCCGTGCGCCACCGCCGGCGCGAACGGGCCGATCAGCGCGACAAGCGGAAGCTCGATAAGCCCTGCGATCGCCGGCTCGCCGAGCCAGCCGAGCGCGAGCGACGACAACGTGATCCCGACCTGGCAGGCGGCGAGATAGGAATCGAGATGGTGCGTGATGTGGAGCGCGAGCCGCGCCCGCGCGCTTCGCGCAGCCAGCGGCTGCAACTGCGTACCGCGGACCTTGACGATCGAGAACTCGGCGGCGACGAAGAAGCCATTGGCGAGAACCAGGAGCAGCGCGACGGCGACACCCGCCGCGGTACTGGAAGGGTCCATTGATCACGAGCCATTATCGAGCGGAGGCGCGAGGGCGTCAGTACTCGCCGTTGGCCGCCCTGCGCGGCCCTTCGTGCAGCAAGCCGACCCCGCGCTGCTCGCCGGCGAGCGCATCGAGTACGCGAAGCGCTTCGTCGATCGTGAGACCACGGCGGAACTCGTCGAGCGCGGGCCGCAGCGCGGGCGCTGGCTCATCGTTCGGATCGCTCGAGTTCGCGGGGTCGCTCGTCGGCTCCTGTGGCTGCCCAGTACTCGGGCTTGGCTGCGGTGAGCCGCTCGCACTCGGCTGACCACTCTCTCCGGGTCCCTGCGCGCTGGGACCGGGACTACCTGGCTGTCCCTGGTTGGGGCCGGACTGCTGACCGGGCTGGTTCGGCCGCCCCGAGAGGATGCGCTGGATGATCTCGATGTTGAACTTCGCGTCGCGATCGGTCGGATCGATCCGCAGCACCTCGCGGTACGCGTCGCGCGCGTCCTCATAGCGGCTCATGCGGAACAACGTATTGCCGCGGTCGTACTGGGCGATGGCGCGAAGCTTCAGATCCTGTCCGTCGATCGCCTTTCCGTATTCGGGAAGGGCGCGCGGATACTCACGGAGCATGTGCAGCGTGTTTCCGGCGTTTACGGCGAGCTCCGGCGCCTCGGGCAGGTCGATCTGCAGGTCGCGATAGGCCGCAAGCGCGCCGGTGTAGTCGCCAGCGGCGAAGAGTCCGTTCGCCGTCTCGTTCGAAAGCGCCGCATCGCCGCACGCCACGGCCCACAGCGCGGTCGACCCGATCGCGATCCCGAGGATCCGTCGACCGCGACGCGCCACGGGCCGGCCGGCGCTCTTCGGCGCCGGCATGGGACGGCGGTCCGAGATGAGCCATTCGAGGAGCAGCAGCACCGCGGCGAGCGCGATGAACGGTGCGGAGCGCTCGTCCGGGACCGCTCCCGCGTCGTCAAGCGGTTCGATGGCCTCCATGCTGCGCAGATCCCGAGCGAGCTCGCCGATGACGCCGTCGTTGCCGAGGTAATGGAAATAGCGGCCG
>JANMSU010000356.1:0-4901 GCA_031389835.1 Chloroflexota bacterium | reverse complement strand
CGCCGCTCAGTCCCGCAGCATTCCCTCGATCACGTCCACCGCCCTCTCGAGCGTGTCGAGCTCCGAAGGATCCAGTCGTCGCACGCGTGCCTCGATATCGGAGATGCGCAGATCACGTCCCTTTCCAAGCACGCGCCGGCCCTTGGCGCTCATCTCAACACGCACGAGGCGAGCGTCATCGGCGTCGCCGCGGCGGCGGATGAGGCCGATCCGCTCCATGTCAGCTGCGAGCCGGCTGATCGTTGGCGCGCGCACCTGCTCGGCGGCGGCGAGGTCGCCGAGCGTCTTCGGTCCGCTCATGAGCACCGAGAGCGCGGAGAGCTGCGCCGGCGTCGCGCCAGTCAACGGGTCCGCGCGTCGCGCGCGACGAAGCAGATGGATCGCGGCGGAGTGCAGGCGGTCCGCCAGCTCGCGTTCGCGCGGGCCGGTGCGCGGGCCCCTTGCGCTCCTCGGCATGCCGTGATATTAGTTAGCAAGGCTAAGTAATGCAAACGGGGAGGCGACGAGATGGCAGCGCAGTTCCTGGAGGCGGTGAAGAAGGGTGACCGTGCGTCGGTCGACCGGATGCTCGAAGCGGATCCCTCGCTGGCATCGGCCAAAGACGAGAACGGGACGTCGGCGGTCCTGCTCGCCCACTACTACGGAAAGGCGGACGTGGCCGCCGCTCTGCTGTCCCGCGCTCCGAGTCTCGACGTCTTCGAAGCCGCGACGGCCGGCGATGCGAAGCGTGTCGCCACGCTCGTTGATGCGGACCGCTCGCTCGCCGACGCGGTCGCACGTGACGGGTATTCGCCCCTTGGACTCGCGTCGTTTTTCAAGCGCCGCGACGTGGTGAAGGCGCTGCTCGAGCGCGGCGCGAAGCCGAGCGTGCCGTCGCGCGACCAGGGCTTCACTCCTCTCCACTCCGCGGTAGCGACAGACGCCGGCGAGGCGACGGCTGAGATCGTCCGCCTTCTCGTCGAGGCGGGGGCCGATCCGAACGCGAAGAGCAACGAAGGCGGCACGCCCCTGCACAGCGCGGCTTTCACCGGCGATCTCGAGATCGCTGAGCTGCTGCTCGCCTACGGAGCCGATCCGGCGGAGACGGACCCGAAGGGCCTGACTCCGCTTGACGTCGCGCGCGACCGTCGCAACGTCGAGGTCGCGGCGCTGCTACATCGTGCGGTCACGAACCGGAGTCGCGTCTAGAACAGGAGAGCAGTGGGGAGCGGACGCTCGTTCCCGCTTTGGCTCGGGATGGGAGTCGTAGCGCCGGTCGCGAGGTCGATGAGGTACATCTCGAAGGGGGCGGCGAACCCGCGAAGACCGATGGCAGCCGTACCGTCGTGCCGGAACATCTCGAAGCCCCCGCTCGCGATCACGACGCGCCGCGAATTGGTTGCGACGGACCACAGCTCGAACCTTCCTCGCACGGGCGTGCGCGTCGGCGTGACCACGAGTTCGACGCCGATCTCTTCTGCTCCGGCCCGCCACACCGCACGAAGGAAGGTTTCCCCCGACGGAGGGCGCATCTCCTGGGCTTGCTCCGGTCGGTCCCAGGCCCACCACTTGAGGACGAGGTCATTCCCCGTGCCGAATAGGCCGAGGACGCGCGCGCCATCGCGGTCGGCCAGCAACCCGAGGGGCGGCTGGTCGCGATCGAACTCGGTGCGATTCACCTGACCAGTCCGGACGATGACATACGAATAGGCGTATCCGCCTGGTCCGGTCTCGAATGACACGGCCAGGTTGTCGCGCGGACGCCAGATCAGCGGCACGAGGATGCGGCCGTTGTTCGTTCGCGCGAGCTCACGCACCGCCCCGGTCGCGAGGTCCACGGAACGAAGCGCCGAATAGAGCGGCGGCGTGTCGACGCCCTGCTGGGTGCTTGGCTTGATAACCGCGAAGGCGATGCTGTTGCTGTTGTCGGCCGCCCAGACAGCGTTCCCAACGAACGACTCGCCCGAGCCCGAAAGATCGACGGCAACCTTTGCGTCCGCGAAACGGATCGCGTCACCCCAAACGAACTGCTGCCCGCGTTCCCCGCGCAGCATTGCGAGCCGGTGACCGTCTGGGGAGACGGCCCCTCCCGAACCAGTCGCGATCTGTGCCAGGGGAGTCGCATCCTGCTCCGTTCGAAGGACGGTCCGCTCGGGTCCGGTCTGACTCAGGAAGCCGTGACGGCCGTCGGGGCGCACGTTGCCAGCCGGGCTCGCACTGGGCTGGGACGTTGCGGCGGCGCCGGGCGATGTGGTCGCACCGGGCAAGGCGGTCGTGCCGGGCGATGTGGCTGGCAAGGCGGACGTTGACGGGGCTGCCGCCGACGTGACCTGCGGCCCACGAAGGGTGTTGACCGCGACGACGACTGCAAGCACCGAGAGCGCAGCCGCGCCAACGAGAGCGAGTCCCCGTAGGGGGCTGGTGCGTCGAGCCGGAACGGTTACGTCGCTAACGCGACGCGCGCGGGAGTCGTGCATGAATAGATCCTCGAGTCGACGCTCAAGATCACTCATCTCAACGCTCCCCGAGCCGCTCACGTAACCGAAGCAGCGCGCGGTTAAGCCGCGACTTCGCGGTCCCCTCGGGGATCCCGAGCTCGCGCGCGCATTCCGCGATCGTGAAGTGCTGCCAGTAATGCAGGACCAGGAGCGCGCGGTCGCGGCGATCGAGCGCACGCACCGCGTCTCGCACGTCGATGAGCGTTGGGTCCGCCGGAGCTACGCCGACTCCTTCCGCCGCTTCGATCTGGCAGGTGGGACGCCGCCGGAGCCAACGGCGCTGGTCGAGGAACTTTCGCACCAGGATCGTTCTTGCCCACGCGTGTATGGCCGCGGGCTCCTCGAGCTGGCCGAGGCGCTCGTACACCTTCGACAGCGTGTCCCCGACGAGCGCGTCGGCCTCACCCGAGCCGCCGGTCAGCGCCGAGGCGAGGGGCATCAGCTCGTCTGCCAGCGTTCGGACGAGCCGAGCGAGCGCGACGTCATCGCCGCGCCGGGCGGCGATGACGGTCTCGGCGTCGCTTCCGCGATGCGTGTTTGCGAACTCGGCAGCGGGTTCATGCATCACAGACGCCGTAGGTCCAGAAGTCGTTCGGTCAGCGTGGGCGGGGAGGGAACGATTCGGTGGGGCCGTACCAGTCGCTGACGTCGATGTCACGGACCGTCTCCCCCGCCCGGACCGTCACGTCGATCAGCGAGTGATCGGAGCATGAGGCCCTCAGCCCGCATCTCACATACTCGGTATAGGCGCCGCCTGCCCGGTCGTTGCCCTCGGCATACGAGAACAGGTGGTACGTACCCGGTCGAATGCCTGTGATGGTGTAGGTCGGAGCCTTCGTGGGAACTGTTGACCGTGGGATGTCGACGGCGAAGTACACGCTGCGGTCAGTCTTGCTGAAGGCATAGATAGTCAGCCCTGGGTGGCCTTCCGAGGGGTAGCCGGCGAGGCCCGTGATCGTGCCAGTGATCGCGGCCTGGACCGTGCTCGACGCTGGGCTCGTCGGTGTGCTCGCCGGGGTTGTCGTCGCGGCCGCGACCGTCGCTGCCGTTGTCGCGGTCGACGTAGCGGTCGTGCTCGGACCTGCGGCTTGTGGCGCGCATGCGGCGACCACGGCCCCAAGCAGCATCGCGCTGATGATCAACTTCATGAGTGCTTGCCTCCCTGTGCGCGCCTGTCGCGCTGCACGAAGGACGCCACGTGGAACGGTCCTGTTCGCAAGCGAGCGCTCGCCGTTGGCGGATCGTTAGCGACAAGCCTACCTAAAGGATCGTCTCTCCGAGCGCGCTCGCGACCAACTCGACGGCGAGCGCCGCGGTGCGGTTGCTCTCATCGAGGATGGGATTGACCTCGGCGATCTCGACCGACCGGAGCTTCCCGGATGCGGCGAGCATCTCCATCGCGAGCTGCGCCTCGCGGTACGTGAGACCGCCGCGCACGGGGGTCCCCACGCCGGGGGCTTCGTCGGGATCGAGCGCGTCCATGTCGAGCGACAGATGGATACCGTCGCCCTTACTCGCGACCGCGATGGCCTTCTCCATCGCCGGCCCCATGCCGAGACGGTCGATGTCGGCCATGGTGAGCGCCGTGACGCCCGCCTTCTTGATGTTGTCGCGCTCGCCGGGGTCCACGTCGCGCAGGCCGAGCAGCACGCCGCGGTCGCCGCTCGTCGTACCGCGCAGAGCCTCGGGGAACGGGTCGCCCGCGAGGCCGAGCGCGACGGCGAACGGCATTCCGTGCACGTTGCCTGACGGCGAGGTCTGCGGCGTGTTGATGTCGCCGTGCGCGTCGATCCAGATCACGCCGGGCTTCTTGCCCGCCCGAGCGAGGCCGGCGAGGGTTCCCATAGCCATCGAGTGATCCCCACCGAGGACGAGCGGGATGTTGCCGGCGCGCGCGATGTCGGCGACGACGGTCGCGAGCTCCTCACACGCACGCACGATCTCCTTCACGTTGTGCGCGCGCGGGGCGCGCGACAGCCGCTCGGCATCGACCTTCTCGTACGCATGCGTCGCGAGGCCCTCGTCGGGATCGGCGACGCGGATGTTGCCGCGGTCTTTCACGCGAAAGCCGATCTCTGACAGCTTGGCCACCAGCCCGCCGTAGCGGATGCCCGAGGGGCCCATGTCGACCCCGCGACGATTGCCACCAAGGTCCATCGGCACGCCGATGATCTCGATGACCGGACGCCCTTCCATGCGGCGGATCTTTTCGGGATCGGGCTCGCGCATGAACGGCTCTTCGCTCACGGTGTCGACTGCTTCGGCCCAGCCGCGGCCCGCGGCTGGAACATCGCCTGGATGACGCCTTCGGCCGCGACCTCGTCGCCAACGAAGGCGCGAACGTTCACGCGCGCGTAGCCTCGCCGCATCTTGTCGATGACCGCCTCGTACCGGACCGTGTCGCCCGGCCGCACGATGCGCTTG
>JANMSU010000135.1:0-1922 GCA_031389835.1 Chloroflexota bacterium | reverse complement strand
CTCCCGAGACCGCGGTCGTGCAGGCGCTGAACGGCATCTCGTTCGGCGCCTTGCTTTTCATACTCGCCGCCGGCCATTCGCTGATCTTCGGGATGATGGACGTCGTCAACCTCGCCCACGGTGCTTTCTACATGCTCGGCGCCTACATAACGCTGACCGTCGTGCAGCGCACCGGACAGTTCTGGCTGGCGCTCCTGCTGGCGCCGCTCCTCATCGGTGAATTGGGCCTGCTGATCGAGCCGCTCCTGCTGCGACGTCTACGTGGCCGTCATCTCGAACAGGTGCTGCTGACGATCGGCATCTCGCTGGTGATCGCCGATCTGATCGGCCTCACCTTCGGCCGCGAGATCCGGTCGATCCCGTTCCCAGCTGGACTCGACCACGCGATCACGGTCGTTGGCGGCGACTACCCGGTCTATCGGCTATTCGTGATCGGCTTCGGCATCGCGCTCGCCGTCCTTCTCACCGTTGTTCACCGGCGTACCCGCGTCGGCGCGCTCATCCGTGCCGGCGTTGACGACGCGCCGATGCTTTCGGCGCTCGGCATCGACATCGACCGCCTCTTCGCCATCACGTTCGGGATCGGCGCGGCCCTCGCCGGGCTCGCGGGCGTCATCGCCGCGCCAGTGTTCGGCATCTATCCCGGGATGGACGTCGACTACCTCATCTACTCGCTCGTCGTCGTGGTGGTGGGAGGACTCGGTACTCTCTCGGGCGCGGTCGCCGGCGCCGCGCTGATCGGCCCCGTCGACACGTTCGGAAAAGTGCTGTTCCCCGAGTTCGCGCTGGCGTTGATCTTCGCGATCATGGCCCTCGTTCTCCTCATCCGGCCGACTGGCCTGCTGGGACGCGTCCGGATAGCGCGGTGAAGCGCGCCGTGTTGCCGCGGAGCCTGCCGCGACCAATTGGCCCGATCGTCGCCGCTGTCGCAGCGGTCTTGCTCGTGACGTTCCCACTCTGGTCGAGCGCGTGGGAGTCGTCGCTTTATGCGACGACGATCCTCCAGAGCATGCTCGTGGTCGCGATCTTGGCGCTGTCCCTCGATCTTCTGGTCGGCTCAGCCGGTATGCCTTCGCTCGGGCATGCCGCGTACTTCGGTGCTGGCGCCTACGCCGCGGCGATCGCCGGACAGCGCTTCGGTAGTGACGACCTTCTGCTCGGCCTCGGCGCTGCTGTGCTCGTCTCCGCGGCGCTGGCTCTCGCGATCGGGGCGGTCGCGGTGCGCGCCGCGGGGATCTTCTTCCTCATGCTCACCCTCGCGTTCGCGCAGATGGTGTTCGCGATCGCGTTCCAGGCGGCGGACATCACCGGTGGCTCGAACGGGTTCTCGGGCGTGCGCCGGCCGACGTTCGTCGGGTTCGACTTCAACGACGCGACCGCGCTGTTCCACCTCGTGGCCGTCGTCTTCCTGCTGGTCCTACTCCTCGTCTGGCGCATCCGATCGTCGACCTACGGTCGGGCGCTGGTGGGCCTGCGCGAGAACGAGCGGCGCATGCGCGCGCTGGGGTACGACACCACGCGCCTGAAACTCTCGGCGTTCGTGCTCGCAGGCGCGATCGCCGGCATCGGTGGCGCGCTCCAGGCGTACTCGATCCGCTTCGTCTCGACGAACGACGTCGGGGTCGCGCGTTCCGTGGAGGCATTCGTGTCCGTCCTCATCGGCGGCGCGAGCACGCTCCTCGGTCCGGTGATCGGCGCGGCCGTCGTCGTGTTCATCGAGCGCGTGTTGGACTCCTACGTCCCGTTCGCCGACACCATCCTCGGCCTGGTGTTCATCGTCTTCGTACTGGCGGCGCGCCAGGGCATCGTGGGTCTCTTTCGTACCGCGTATACGCGGGTGCGCGCGTGATCGAGACACGGGACCTGCGGCGTGAGTTCGGTGGGATCAAGGCGCTTGCGGGCGTGACGCTGAGCGTGGCCCA
>JANMSU010000340.1:0-13907 GCA_031389835.1 Chloroflexota bacterium | reverse complement strand
CCGGTCGAGCCGTTCGCTCCGGGCGTGTTCTGCGAAGAGGCCATGTGTACGCAATCGTAACGCCCTGCCCGTAGAATCGGAACATGGCGGTCGTCGACGCGAACGTACTCGTGCTCAATCTCGACTTTCAGCCGCTGAACGTGTGCAACGTGCGGCGTGCTGTCGTCCTGCTCTCGAAGCAGAAGGCGACGGTGATCGAGCAGAACGGTCACGTCGTTACGAGCGAGCGCCTCAACCTGCAGTCTCCGTCCGTCATCCGCCTCGCCTACCACATCAAGCGACCGCGGCCAGTCGTGAAGCTGACGCGCAAAGAGATCCTCCAGCGCGACGACCATACGTGCCAGTACTGCGGCAAGCACGGGAACGACCTGACGCTGGACCATGTGATGCCGCGTCATCGCGGCGGCCAGCACACCTGGGACAACGTCGTGGCCGCTTGCCGATCCTGCAACCACCGCAAGGGTGGTCGCACGCTCGCGGAGTCGCATATGACGCTCCTTCGCCTGCCGAAGCGGCCGCCGGCCACGCCGACCTACCTGTATTCCTCTTATGTCCGCGCTGGAGAGCGCGCCTGGGCGAAGTTCATCGGGATGGACGAGACCGCGGCCGCATCCTGACCCGCGGCTCGGCAGCGACTATGCAATGGAGCGCACCGTCATGAAGGTCCTGTTCACGAAACGTAACTACGCACCGATGGGTGGCTCCGAGAGTCTCACCTACCAGTGGGCCACGCGGCTTGCCGCCCGCGGGCACGACGTTCGAGTCGTGTGCGGTCAGGCCTTCGATGAGCGACCACGCTTCGAGGACCACGGCGTCGACGTCATCCAGGTCAAGCCGCGCGGTGGTTTCCTTGGCCATGTCGTGGATGCGTCGACCATGGTGGACATGATGCGCATCGAGGAGCTCGAGCGGCACGCGGAAGACCGCGACCTCATCCACAACGTGGGCCGCGAGTACCTCGACAGCTCGCTCAACGTCGCTCATGAGCTCGACCTGCCGATCGTTCTTACGCCGCTCGCGCACCCGGGCCAGTTCCACGGCGGCGACACGCCGGTCGACTTCAGACGATACCGGCGCGCCACGGTCATCACGACGATGACCGATTGGGAGCGCGGCTGGTTCGGCGAGCAGGGCATCGATCCGTATCGCGTCATCACGACTGGTATGGGCGCGAACGCGGTCCGCTCGCACGACGGCGCCGCGTTCCGCGCACGCCATCGGATCCCGCTCGACGCGCCGGTGATCCTCTACGTCGGGCGACGCGAACGCTACAAGGGCTACATCCATCTCCTCGACGCGGCCGAGCTCGTGTGGCAGAAGTACAGCGAGGCGCGCTTCGTCTTCATCGGTGTGCCCGGCTTCTACGGCGCGATGGTCGACGAGTTCGCGCGCTACACCGACGAACGCATCATCGAGATCGAGCGCGCGGGCGCCGAGGCGAAGTCAGCGGCGCTCGATGCCTGCGACGTGTACGCGATGCCTTCGGCTCATGAGACGTTCGGCATCGGCTACCTCGAGGCGTGGCTGCACGAGAAGCCGGTGATCGGCGGAGACATCCCGCCGCTGCGCGAGGTCATCGCGCACGGCGTCGACGGCCTGTTGGTCCCGCAGAAGGTCGCTGACATCGCGCGCGCCGTGACCGGCCTACTCGACGCGCCCGAGCTGCGGCGCGAGATGGGCCGCGCCGGCAACGCGAAGCTGTACGAGCGCTGGGACTGGGACCGCGTGATGGAACGTGTCGAGGACGCGCATCGGCGAGCGGTCGCGGCGCATCTTCCGGTGGACGAGGCACTCGCCTAGCCTCACTTCGTGCGCGTGGTCATCGCGAAGAAGCTGCTCTCGACCATCGGCGGCTCCGAGCTGTTCGCGCGTGGCCTCGACCGCGAGCTTCGAGCGCTCGGCCACGACGTCACGCTGGTCGGCCTGCGCCCGGCGTGGCCCCGGCCCGGCATCCCTCGTGAGGCGCTCGCCGCGCCCCCGGGTACGGTCACTGTCCGCTCGGATGGGACGAGCTTCGTCTTCGTACCGGCTCGCGGCGGTCGGTTGGGAGCGGCCATCGACGGACTGCTGCCCACGACGCTCGTACGCACCGACGATCTGCGGCGCGCTGTCGTCGGCGCGGATGTCGTGCACTCGATCGCGCGCGAATGGGCCGTGCCGCTGGAGCGGGCCGCGCGCGACGCGGGCGCCGCGTTCGTTGAAACGCCGCTCGTCCATCCGGGTCAGCCGTTCTCCGGCGCCGGCACGCGCGACATTCGACGCTACCTGCGTGATGACGCGGTCATTGCGCTGACCGAGTGGGAAGCAGGCTGGTACCGGGAGCACGGTGTGCGGAGCGTGCATGTCACCGGCATCGGTCCGAACCTGATCGCGCTGCCAGATGTGGCGCGCGAGAGGGCGATGGTGCTGTTCGTCGGGCGGCGTGAGCGCTACAAGGGCTATCACGCGCTCCGCTCTGCCGCACCGCTCGTGTGGGCGCAGCGACCGGACGCGCGCTTCGTGACGATCGGGCAGGCCGCCTGGAACGCGGCACTTGACCGCGTCCGCAGCGATCCCCGATGGGTCGACCGCGGCGTCGTGACCGAGGAGGAGAAGGCCGAGGCGTACGCGCGCGCGACGATCTTCGCGATGCCTTCACAGCACGAGACGTTCGGTCAGACGTATCTCGAGGCGTGGAGCGCCGGCCTACCCGTCATCGCCGGCGACATCGCGCCGCTACGCGAGGTGGTGCGCGAAGGTATCGATGGTCTCCACGTCGCCAACGAGCCGCGCGCGATCGCCGACGCGATCCTCGCCCTTCTTCGCGATCCTGACCGCGCTCGGCTCATGGGCACGTCCGGACGCGAGCGTCTCGACCGCGAGTTCTCCTGGCCGGCGGTGGCGAAGCGGACGGAAGCGGCCTACCTGGCGGCGGTCTCCACGCGCGACGGGCGGCGGGCGCGGATGTAGGCGCTCGCGATCCGACCTTCGACGCCGTCGAGCTTGACCTCGCGCGTCACCTCGATGTCGATGGCGTCGAAGCCGGCACCGCGCAGCTCCTGCGCGTACGCGTCGAGCGAGATCGTCCCTGCGACGCAGCCGGCCCAAAGGTCGAGGCGCTGCTTCGCCTCGGGAGCGAGCTCCTCCAGCGCGACCATGTCGGCGACCGCGAAGCGGCCTTCGGGCCGCAGGATGCGGAACGCCTCGCGCAGCACGGCGCCCTTGTCCGCGGCGAGGTTGATGACGCAGTTTTAGATCAGCACGTCGACCGACGCATCCGGTAGAGGGACGCTTTCGATCGTGCCCTTCAGGAAGGTCGCGTTCCCAACGCCCGCCTTGGTCTGGTTGGCACGAGCGACGTCAAGCATCTCGTCCGTCATGTCGACGCCGTAGGCGTGGCCGCCCGGGGCGACACGGCGCGCTGACAGGAGAACGTCGAGACCGGCGCCGGATCCGAGATCGAGAACCACTTCGCCGGGTCGGAGGTCCGCCAGCAGGGTCGGATTCCCGCAGCCGAGGCTCGCGCCGGGATCGATGCCGACGCTCGCGAGCTCCGCGGCCGAATAGCCTTCGCCGCAGCTTCCCTCGCCGCAGCTGTCGTCGCAACACGACGACGAGCCCTTCGCCATCCCGAGCGCCCGCTCCGCGTACTTCGCCCGTACCGTCTCTTGGATCTCGTTCACGTGTACCCTCCGCGGATGACCCATCGATGGGTCTCGATGCTTTGTGTCTAAGCCACCAATTGATAGTTGTCAATGGGTCATGTTAACCTTCGTCCATGACCAAGCTGGAAGTCCTCCCCGACCGCGAGCGTGGAGTGTGCTGCACCGTCGACCTCGAGGTCCCTGCCTCCCGCGCGGCGGAGATCGCGGAGGTGCTCAAGGCGCTCGCCGATCCGACGCGCGTGCAGATCATCCTCTGCCTACGCGAGGCGAAGGAGCCGGTTTGCGTGTGCGACTTCACCGCCACCTTCGACCTCTCGCAGCCGACGATCTCGCACCACATGGCAAAGCTGCGTGAGGCCGGTCTGATCGAGGCGACCAAGCAAGGTATCTGGGGCTATTACCGACTCGCCCCGAATCTCCCGGCGCGGGTGCGCCGCATCGTCGAGGCGCTCGCCTAACCAGCCATACAATCCTGGCGTCCCGTGCGAGATGTGATCGGGCAGCGTCGTCTGCTCGCCAGGCTTGGCGAGCGAGCGGCCCGCGGCGACGTGGCCCATGGATACGAGCTCAGCGGTCCGCGGTCGATCGGGAAGCACACGCTGGCCCTGCGGTTGGCGCAGACACTCAACTGCGGGACCGAGCCGGCGGTGCCGGGCGGATGCGGGGTTTGCCTCGCCTGCCGGAAGATCGAGCGCGGTCTGCATCCGGATGTCCGGGACATCACGCGTCTCGTGGATCAAGCCAAACGCGACGACCGCAAGAACATCACGATCGAGCAGATCCGCGAGATGCAGCAGGACCTCGCGCTCCGACCGCTCGAGGGGCGCAAACGCATCGTCATCATCGACGACGCCGCAGATCTCTCCGAGCACGCCGAGGTGGCGCTGCTCAAGACGCTCGAGGAGCCGCCCCCACACGCGGTGCTCCTGTTGATCACGCCGACACCGTCGCGCCTGCTCGAGACGATCCGCTCGCGTTTGCAGCCGCTGCCCTTCCGCTCCGTCGCGCGCCGGGAGATCGAGGACGCGCTCGTCACGCGGTTCGGTCAGGCCGCGGCGCGCTTCGCCGCGCCGGCCGCAGGCAAGCCGGGCATCGCGTTTACGCTCGCGAGCGATGAGGGCGCGCGCGCGGCACGAAAGCAATTCGAAGCGGAGTTCTACCGCCTCGTTGGCAGCAAGCTGACCGAGCGCTTCGCATGGGCCGCGGCGCTTGCGGACGAGCGCGATTCGCAGAAGCGCAGCGAGCTGATCGAGACGCGCCTGGTCAGCTGGAGTGAGCTCGTCCGCGACGCAGCCGTCGCGGGGACCGGCGTCGCCGACCGCGCGATGCGGCCGGATCGCGAGGACGAAAGCCGGCGGCTCGCGGCAAAGGTGACGACGCGTGACCTCGTTGATCTCGCGCAGCGCATGGAGCGCTGGCGGCGGGACGTCGTCGAGACGACCGTCAGCGCCCGCATGCTGCTCGAGCTCTTCGTCCTGAAGCTCCCATATGACGAAACATTTCTGGAGGCAGCCTGATGCGTACCGTGGTCGGCGCTCGCTTCATGAAAGCTGGGCGCATGTATTTCTTCGAGCCGGGGGCCGTGACGGATTACCGGGTCAACGACTGGATCATCGTTCGGACCGATCTCGGCGTCGACGCCGCTCGAGTGCAGATCCTGCCCACGGACTCGCCACTGGTGCAGATCGACCCGCCGCTCGGCAACGTCGTGCGTAAAGCGACGGTGGCGGATGTGCTCGAGATCAACAAGCGCGAGCGGATGGACGCCGACGCGGCGATCACCGCCGCCGAAATGGCCCGCGCGAGGAATCTACCGATCAAGATCCTCGGCACGGACTGGCAGTTCGACGGCTCCTCGATCACGGTCTTCTACTCGACCGATCCGTCGGGACGTTCTCCCATCGACGCGGACCTTGCCGAGCTGAACGCGGCGTTCGCCGCTCACTTCGGCGCTCGCGTCGAGCTCCGCCGCCTGGGCGCGCGCGACGAAACGAAAGTGATGACGGGTGTCGGCACCTGCGGGCGCGAGCTCTGCTGCTCGAGCTGGCTCGACAAGTTCTCGAACATCTCGATCCGCATGGCGAAGGAGCAGGACCTCCCGCTGAATCAAGCGAAGCTCACCGGCGTGTGTGGGCGCCTCAAGTGCTGCCTCATCTACGAGCTCGAGACTTATCAGGAGGTGAAGGGCAAGCTCCCGAAGCTGGGGGAGACGTTCCACATCCCCGCCTGCGTCAGTGGATCGTGCGGCACCTCAGGTTGCGCGACCACGCAGGGCGTCAACGTCGTCAAAGAGTCGATCGTCGTCGGCATGGCAGACGGGGGTCGCGCTGAGTACACGGCCACGGAGCTCGGCGTCACGTTCGATCCGGTCCCGGCGCACACGCGCGGTGTCGGCTCGTACGGCGGCGACGAAGTTCCGCGGCAGGAGCGTCCAACGCCGATCGTCGAAGGTGGCGCCGCGAAGAGAAAGCGTCGTCGCCGCGGACGCCGTGGCGGCCGTGATCGCGGAGCGCCGCCGCCGGCCTAGCCTCGTTCCGCCGCGTCGCGCTCCTCCAGGAGATCGCGCGTCAGCTCCGCTTGTCCTGCGTGTTCGGATGCGTGAGCGATCGCGTGTACGACCATCGCGTGCACTGAGCGCGTCGCGACCGGGCCCGGCAGGTCCTCATCGAGGCGTCCGGGTGGCAGGTGATCCAACACCTCCACGATTCCGCGCCTCACCTCGTCCCAGCGTGTGCGGATACCAGCGATGTCGCCGGCATCCGCGAACTCCTCATCGCGAGTGCGGGCGGGTGCGCGCCCCGCGATGTTCACGAGGATGTGGCGCTCCGCGGCGCCGACGGTGTGCGCGACGAGGACGATCAGGCTGTTCGCACCTTTGGCTCTTGGTACCCAGGCGAGCTGGCCGGCGCCCAGACCGTCGGTGGCGCCGATAGCGCGGTCGACCTCACGCAGCAGCCGGTCGCGCATCTCCGCGAGCTCGCGCTTCGGAGCGGGACTCACCGAACGCGGCTGACGACGAAGTCGGCGACGTCTCGGAGCGCTTCGCGCTCGCCGCGCGCGGGCAAGCCTTCGAGCGCGCGAAGCGCGGCGTCATGGAACGCGAGCGCACGTGTCCGCGCGCGCTCGGGCCCGCTGCTCGTGCGGATGATCCGCAGGAGCTCGATCACTTCGGCTCGCGACTTTCCCGGATCGACGATCCGACGAGCGAGCTCGCCTTCCTGACCCCCCGACTCCGCAGCCGCGTAGATCATCGGCAACGTCGCCATGCCCTCCTCGAGATCGCGCCCAACGGCCTTCCCGAACTCCGCCTCGTCACCTACGAGGTCAAGGATGTCGTCGGTCATCTGGAACGCGAGCCCGAGATTCGTGCCGAACGCGCCGAGCGCGGCCACGTGTTCAGGTTCCGCTTCGGTGAGGAGCGCGGCGCCCTGGCAGCACGCGGCGTACAGCGAGGCGGTCTTGAGCTCGATGCGCTCGAGGTATTCGGCCTCTGTCGGCATCGTCGGTGGTGAGGTGACCTCGTTGAGCTCCCCGTCGCACAACGCGAACACGGTCTGGGCAACGATCGCTATCACTTCGGGTTTCGGGAGGACCGCCGCGAGGGCGTAGGCCTTGGCGAAGAGATAGTCGCCCACGATGAGCGCGACGTCGCCGTCCCACATCGCGTTCACGGTGGGGATGTTCCGGCGGACTTCCGCGCGATCGACGATGTCGTCATGCACGAGCGACGCCGTGTGCACCAGCTCCAGAGACTGCGCGAGATTGAGCACTGTCTCGCGATCCTCCAGCGTCCCGAAGCGGGCGGAGAGGAACACGAGGGTGGGACGGAGCAGCTTGCCGGGCGTCTGAAAAACATGTTCGACGGCCGCCTGGAACGTCGGATGTCCGCCGCGCCCGACCGCGAGAAGCCGCCGTTCGAGCTCCTTTAGCTCGGCCTCAACAGGCACATAGAACGCCGCGCTCGATACCGCTCCCATGATCTGAGTCTAGGTGCGCGCGTCCTGTGCGCAGACGACAGGCGACGCGCCGCGGGTGACGCCGCGAGTCGGGTCCTCGCGAGCGAGAGTTGAGCCCGCGAGACGAGGGGACGGCTTAGGAAGACTGTGGAGCGGGCGAGTTTCGAGTGAGCGAGGACCCCGAGCGGCGGCAGGACCCGCGGCGCGGGAACGTAACGCGGCGCGCTAGACGCGCGAAGCCTCTACGGCTTCTTGGTCGGACGCGGCGGCGGCTGCGTCGGTATCGGCGTGCGCCCGCCGGGAGGCGATGTCGTGCCGGGCGGCACCCCGACGCCGGGCGGGTCAGAGGGCTTCGGCGCGAAGCCACAGATGCTCCAACTAAAGCGGCCGTAGCTGTGCCCGCCGGAAACGGCACGCGAGGCCCATGCGTTGTATGACGCCTGCCAGTCCGCGAACGGGGCGACGAGCCGGATACCGCACGAGGTGTAGAAGCTCGAGCCGTTGGTCTTCGGCTCGGTGCCCTCGACGTAGTTCTCGTTCATGCGGAAGCCCCCAGGGCAGCCCGGTCCCGGAAGCTCGCCGGAGCCGTTACCGCCCATGACGCTCGGGTTTACGCAAACGGACCGTGTGACGATCCCCGCCGGCTTCTCATACCAGGTCGCCGGGATGCCACCGACGACAGTCCTCATGTAGTCCTGCCACAGCAGGCCGGGTCCCATCGCGGAGGTGATGCCGAACATGTCGCTGTTGTCAGAGTTGCCCATCCAGACCGCCGTGAGACGCTCCGGGATCCAACCGATAGCGAGCACGTCCTTCTGGTTGTCGGTCGTTCCGGTCTTCAGGGCGGCGGTCCGGCCGATGTTGGTCCATGGGCCGAACACGAACGAGCCCTGCGGGTTGGTCATGTCCTTGAGGACGTCGGCCATGACCCACGCCTGACGCGGATCGAGGACCTCCTTGCCCTGTGGCTTCGACCAGTCGCGCACGACCTTGCCGTGTCGATCGAGGATCTTGTAGATCATCGTCGGCTCGACACGCACGCCCATGTTCGCGACGACCTGGTACGCGCTCGCCATGTCGGTGAGACGCATCTCCGCCGCGCCGAGACCGAACGAGAGGCCTAGGCGCTCACGGTCGAAGGTCCGCTCGATGCCCAGCTGGTGGATCGTGTCGATGATCGCGTCGACCCCGACCGTGCGTGTGACCTGCAGCGCGGGCAGGTTCAACGACTCACGCAGCGCCTGGCGAAGCGTGAGGGGCCCGTGCTCTTCCTTGGTCGCGTTCTGCGGCTTGTAGACCGTTCCGCTGCCGTCGGGCATCGACCATCCGATGTCATAGAGCCGGGTCGATGGGGTCATGCCCGCGTGCAGCATGCCGGCGAGGTACGTGAAGAGCTTGAAGGTCGAACCCGGTTGCCGGTACGCGATACCGGCGTGGTCGTAGTCGCCCTGCATCTTCGGCGTGTTGCCGTAGTAGTCGTAGCTTCCGACGTACGCGAGGATCTCGCCGGTCCTAGGGTCCATGGTGACGATCGCAGCGTTGTTCACGTTGAGACCCCTGAGCCGGTCGACGTGCTCGCGGACCTTCTGCTCTGCGAGCTGCTGCATGTTCCAGTCGAGGGTCGTGAAGACCTCGTAACCACCGCGGTAGGCGGCCCTCTCACCCAGCTCGCGAATGAGCTGCTCGCGGACGCGGAAGGTGAAGTGAGCCGCGTAGAGGGACGTTGACGCCTGCTTCACGACGATGGGCTCGACCTTCGCCGCGTCGGCCTCGTCGGCAGTGATGTAGCTGTTCTCCACCATGGCGTTCAGCACATCCGCGCGACGCGCTTTCGCCGCGGCTGGGTTCTGCACCGGGTCGTAATCAGACGGCCGCTGGGCGAGACCGGCGAGCATCGCCATCTGGCCGAGCGTGAGCTTCGACAGGTCGGGCTGGTCGAAGTACGTCTTTGACGCGGCGCGGATGCCGTAGGCCTGGTTTCCGTAGTAGATCTGATTTAGGTACATCTCGAGGATCTGCTTCTTGCTGAAAATGCGCGTTGCCTCGATCGCGAGGATCGCTTCCTTGATCTTTCGCGTGAACGTCGGCTCGTCGCTGAGCAGACGCGTTTTGATGAGCTGTTGTGTGATCGTCGAGCCGCCTTGCGTGATCGCGCCACTCGCGGCGTTCGCGTTCATCGCGCGAATGATCCCGCCGACGTCGACGCCGGGGTTGGTCCAGAACGACTTGTCCTCGATCGCGATCGTGGCTTCCTGCATCTTCTGCGGGACGCTGTCGAGGCCGACCAGCTCGCGGCGCTCATCCTCGAGCGTGTACAGGAGGTGCTCGCCCGAGCGGTCATAGATCCTTGTCGTTAGGGAGACCGGGACCGTGGCGAGGTCTTGGGCGGCCGGCAGGTCCGCCGTGAAGTAGCTGATCATCGCGGCCCCCGCGACGCCTCCCATCGCAAGCATCGCCAGGAAGAAGGCGCTGATGCCTCCGGCCAGCGGCCCGAGGCTCTGTCCGCCGCCGGGGCGGCGCGAAAGACGCCCGCCCTTCCTCTGTGGGAAGCGATACGAGCGATATGAGCGTCCGAGAGTGGACCGGCCGTTGGCTGCCATGCGCAAGTTGTAACGGATGCACTCCTCGTGCCAGTAGGGCGGTCGCTCACCGCCTGCTTGGCAGCATCCCACGCAAGCGCCTGAGTAGCGCGCCGAACGGCGAGGGGCGTGGCGCCGCGAGCGCCTCGCGGATGCCGCGCTGGGCGGCGCGCGCGTCGCCCTCCCACGCCTCGATCAGTGCTCGATCCGCGTCGCGAAGCGTGTTCGCGGGACCGCGTCGCTCCATGGCGGACTCGGTGTCGGGGACCCGGGAATAGAGAGCCGCCAGCGGACCGTGGGCGGCGGCAAGTCCGGCCTGGATCGTCCCGCTGTGCCTCGTGAACTCGCTGTTCTCGAGGACGACGGCCTGCTTGGTCTGGTTAAACATCGACGTCAGCTCGAGGTTCGCGGCGAGCTCACGGTCGACGTCCGCGACCGCGCGCTCCAACCGCTTTCGCTCCGCAGCATCCGGTTTGCTGAACAAGCCCACCGGTCGATGCTCCCACAGGACGCTGGATGCATCACATGATACCTATTGATACATCCCATGTATACTTCGACACGTGCCAGGCCCGTTCGGGCGCGTGAGCGCTCCCCCACCCCACTTCCCCGTCGGCGGTCCCGTCCCGGCGGCCGACCTCGTCGGACGCGAGACCTACATCCGGCGTCTGGTCGAGCGCCTCGGGGACGGGAATCACGTGCTGGTGGCTGGGCCACGCCGCATCGGCAAGACCTCGATCATCCTCGAGGTGCTGCGGCGCCTGAAGCGGCGCGGAGCCCACACCGCGTACGTCGACTGTCTCGGGGCGACGGACATCCGCGGTCTTGGCGAGCGGCTCATCGACGCGGTCCTCGAGAACGTCTCGGGGGTCGAGCGCTCCTTCGAGCAGGCGAAGGCCGTCGCCGCGGGCATGCGCCCATCGGTGAAGGTGCGGTACGAGCACATCGAGCTCGCTCTTCAGCTCGCGCGCGAGACCAACGCCCAGCGCTTCTTCGACGGCGCCCTCGATCTGCCCCGCGCGCTCGCGGCGCGGACGGGCAAGCGGGTCGTCATCGCGCTCGACGAATTCCAGGCCGCGGGCCGCCTTGGCCCGCGCGTCTTCGACGTCATGCGGACGCGCTTCCAGGCGCAGAAGGGAGTCGCCTACGCCTTCCTCGGCTCCGAGGAGGGCATCCTCGAGCAGCTGTTCAGCGAGAAGGGGCGCGCGTTCTATCGGTTCGCGGTGCCGATCGACCTCGCAGAGGCTGGTGGCCATCGCTTCGGCATCGCTCCGGATGACTGGCTCACGTATCTGCGCGAGAAGTTCGCCGCGAAAAAGATCGCGATCGACGACACGAGCGTGGACCGCCTGCTCGACGCGACCGGCGGCCACCCGCAGGACACGATGCAGGTGTGTGCCGCGCTCTACTACCTCATGCGTGACGCGGCGCAGCGTGTCGTGACGGCGGACCTCCTGGGGATCGCATACGAGCAGGCGTTGCGCGAGCTCGAGCGCCCGTTCGCGCTGCACTGGTCGGAGCTCGGGAAGCAGAAGTACCTTCAGCTCGTCGCGACACGCGTTGCGCAGGGCGCAGTGCTGTTCGCGTCCGATACGACACCGGCGGTGCCGCGGCCGGAGGTCCTGCGCGCCCTCGAGTCACTGGGGTCGCGCGGACTGGTGACACGACTCGGACGTGGACGCTACGCGTTCGTCGAGCCGATGTTCGCCGAATACGTTCGCCGTGTCGCAGGGAACGAAGCGGGTATCGTTCCGAAGCGCTGATGGCATCAACCCTCGATCTACGGAAGGGCGCGCGTGTGCTGTACAGATCTCCCGTTGCCGACATGTGGCAGGAGGGCGAGCTCGTGCACGGCTCGACCACCGGTGAGGAATGGCTCGTCAAGAACCGTTTCGGCAAGCACTGGGTGGCCGTGACCCAGCTGCGACCCGCGCCGGAGTCGCAGCCGGGCCACTAAGCGCTAGACCGTGGTACGCGAGCGACTGCCGACCTGTCGCCAGACCAGCAGCACGATGATCGCGCCGATGATCGAGCCGATGATCCCGGCGGCCGACAACGCGAGCGTGCCGCCGAACAGCAGCGCCGCGAGCGTCCCACCGACGACCGACCCGACGATGCCCAGGACCATCGTCCCGAGCCAGCCCATGGGGTCCGGACCCGGAACGAGCGCGCGAGCCACGAAGCCCGCGATGAGGCCGATAAGCAAGAACCAAATGACGTCCAAATCAACACCTCCGCGCAATATCGGAGATGTTGGGATGCAGGTGGCGTGCCGTGAGCGCTGTCTGTACCCCCGAGGCGGATCGAACGCCTGTCTACGGCTTCGGAGGCCGCCGCTCTATCCACTGAGCTACGGGGGCGAACAGGTCGAGTGTACCTAGGCTAGCGTGACCTCGAATGTCCGCTAGCGTGTCTTCCGTGTCCGACCGCGATAAGGAACTTTCGCTCGTCCAGCACCTCGGGGAGTTCCGGAACCGGCTGATGATGGCGTCCATCGCGGTCGTGATCACGACCGCGATCTCATTCCTGTTCACGGAGCAGATCATCAAGCTCCTCATGCTGCCGGCGGGACTGGGCCCGGATGGCGAGATCCGGAAGCTCGCATCTTTCAGCCCGACGGAGAACTTCACGACGTACATGCGCGTCGCTCTGTTCAGCGGGATCGCCCTGGCGATGCCCGTGATCCTCTACGAGATCTACGCCTACATCGACCCGGCGCTGCATCCGAACGAGCGCCGCTTTGCGCTCACGGCCGGGCCGTTCATCCTGCTGCTCTTCGTGGGCGGAATGTCCTTCTGCTACTTTCTCGTGCTGCCGAATGCCCTGGAATTCCTGCTCGGCTTCGCGGACGAGGTTTTCGAAAACCAGCTGCGTGCGTCGGAATACATCGGGTTCGTCACGACGTTCATCCTCGGCCTCGGCATCATCTTCGAGATGCCGGTCCTTATCTATGCGCTCATCCGCGTCGGCGCCGTGCAGCGGTCGTGGCTCGCGAAGCAGCGCCGGTACTTCTTCCTCGTCTCGTTCGTCGTCGCCGCGATCGCCACCCCGACCCCGGACCCCTTCAATCAGTCGATCGTCGCTATCCCGATCTATCTGCTTTTTGAGCTCGGCTTGTTCCTTGGACGCTTCGGCGGACCGCGTCGAGCCGCCGCTTAAGCTCGACCTCCGCGCCTAGATCCGTCGGCACGTAGTAACGACGGCCCTTCAGCGAGTCCGGCAGATAGCTCGTGTCCGGGGCAACGTGATCTTCGTAATCGTGCGCGTACTTGTAATCCTTCCCATACCCGAGCTTGGACATGAGCGGCGTCGGCGCGTTGCGCAGATGCAGCGGGACCGGGTCCGCCCGCGTCTCGGCGAGATCCTTCTGCAGCTCCCCAAGACCGCGCTTCAGTGAGTCGGATTTCGGCGCGAGCGCGAGATAGACCGTCGCTTCGGCGAGCGGGAAATATCCCTCGGGAAAGCCGATGAGATGAGTGGCCTGCTGGGCGGCTGATGCGATGACGAGAGCCTGAGGATCGGCCAGGCCGATGTCCTCGCCCGCGAGGATCACGATGCGACGCGCGATGAACATCGGATCTTCACCGGCGTCGATCATCCGCATGAGCCAGTAGAGAGCGGCGTCTGGGTCCGATCCGCGCACGCTCTTGATGAAGGCGCTGATCGTGTCGTAATGCATGTCGCCGGCGCGGTCGTAGAGCAGGCTGCGGCGCTGCATCGCTTCGCGT
>JANMSU010000485.1:0-3987 GCA_031389835.1 Chloroflexota bacterium | reverse complement strand
TCAGGACAGGAACGAGCATGAAGTGCTGGTGCACCATGCCGATGCCACGCGCGATCGCGTCCGCCGGATCGCGGATGACGACCGGCTTGCCATCGATGAGGATCTCACCGGCGTCGGGGGTCACCAGGCCGTACAGGATGTTCATGAGCGTCGACTTGCCGGCGCCGTTCTCGCCGAGCAGCGCGTGGATCTCCAGGGCGCGCAGTTCGAGGTCGATCGCGTCGTTCGCGAGCGTTCCGGTGGCGAAACGCTTGGTGATGCCGCGCATCTCGAGGACCGGCGGGTTCTCGGTCATCAGGCCTCTCAATGAAGCGGGCCGACCCGAGGGCCGGCCCGCTTCGTCTTCCGCGTCAGATGGTCGGCGTCACGGGATCGGCTTGAGCTTGCCCGACTTCATGTCCGCCGTGGCCTGCTTGAGCTTGTCCTCGAGGCCGGCCGGGATCGGACTGAGGTTGCGTATCGCTGACACGCCGACGCCGTCGTTCGTCGCGTCGTTCGTGAAGTTGCCGGTCTGCTTGCCCTTGTCCTTGAAGCGCTTGATCGCGTCACGCGTCGAGTTGAGGAGCTTCTTCTCCGCGCTGGTGACGATGCAACCCTTGAGGTCGGGCAGGGCATCGTACTGGTCGACGTCGACGCCGATGCCATAGACCTTCGCGTTGCACGCGGCGCGGAGGACGCCCACGCCGGTGCCGCCGGCTACCTGGAAGAGGACGTCAGCACCCTGGCCGATCATCGTCTTGGCCGAGGCCTCGCCTTTATCGGGGGCGTTGAAGTCGCCGACGTAGTTCACGAAGACCTGGACGTTCGACTTCACCGATTTCGCGCCGTTCTCGTAGCCCTTGATGAATGCCACGACCGGCGGGATGTCCTCGCGTCCGCCGACTGCGCCGATCTTTCCGCTCTTGCTGATCGTGCCGGCCACGATGCCGGCGAGGTAACCGGACTGCGCCTCGTTGAAGAGGATGCTCTGGTAGTTCGCTGGGATCGTGCCCTTGCACGCCTTGTCATTGGCGTCCGCCGCGACGCAGATGAACTGGTCGACGCCGAAGAACTGGATGGTGGGGTTGGCCTGCGCGGCCTTGAGCGTGTCGCTGCCGATGAGGAATCCGACCGTCACGATGACGTCGTACTTCTGGTCGATGAACTGCTGAATGTTCTGCTTGTAGTCGGCGATGTCCCTGGTGACGATGACCTGCGCGGCGCCGCCGATGGCCTTCGCGCCCTCCTGGACGCCTTTCCAGGAGTACTCGTTGAAGGACTTGTCCTCGAGCGCCCCGATGTCGGTCACCATCCCGATCTTGAGACCGCTTCCGGAGCCCGGGAGCGCGCCGCACGCGGCGACGATGAGGCCTGTGGCAACAAGGATCGCGAGAAGACGCTTCATTGGTCCGTCCTGACCTCCCTCTAATCCGTCGCGCGCGACCGCGCGGTCCCCCCAGCGCGACGCGGCGATTCTAGGCCTACGCGGAGCGTCCTAGCGGAACCACGCCTCCTCCAGCACGCGCTTCACGTTGCCGCCGATCGCCTTGGCGATGTCGCCGTCCGAGTAGTCGTGCTTCACCAGCCAGCGCACGATGTTCGGGAACGCTTCGGCCGGGTTCTCGATGCCGTCGACGAACTTGACCTCTTCGAATGCCTGCGCCCCGTGCGCCGACTTGATCGAGAGCTGTTTGGCGAAATAATGGTGGAGTCCCACGTGGTCGCCGAAGAGCGTGTCGGGCCCGAACGCGACGTGGTCGATGCCGATGAGATCGGCGCAGTACTCGAAGTGCTCCATGAAGCTCTCGATCGAGTGCTTCGGGTGCTTCTTGGTGAGCGTCGTGTGCGGAGCGGCCTCGATCCCGATCACGCCGCCCTTCGCGGCCATCGCCTTCAGAACGACGTCCGGCTTCATGCGCTTGGTGTCCCACAGGCCACGGGCGCCCGCGTGCGTGATGAAGATCGGCTTTTCGCTCACCTCGATCGTGTCCAGACAGGTCTGATCGCCCGAATGCGAGATGTCGATCGCGATGCCGAGCTTGTTCATGCGCCGAACCGCCTGCCGTCCGAACTCGGTGAGCCCGCCGTCCCTGGCTTCCTTCAGTCCACTGCCCAGTGTGTTCGCCTCGCTGTAGGCGATGCCCGATTGCCGGATCCCGAGGCCGTAGAGGATGTCGAGGCGGTCGACCTCGTTCTCGATGGCGGTCGCCGCCTCGAGCGAGGCGATGAACGCGATCTGGCCGTTCTCCTTCGCGCGTCGGATGTCGTCGAGCGTCTCGCCCCGCACGATGAAGTCCTGGTGCGCGATGTCCGACAGGCGCATGCCGAGGTCGTAGATGATGTCGTCCCACTTCCACCCGGCCTTCGACGTGATGGTCGCTGTGCCGTCCATCAGGTTGTCGAACACCGCATCGAGACCCGACTGCGCCATGCCTGCATACCCGGTGAAGTCGCGACCCTGGCGGCGGTAGTCGGCGAGCTCGGCGAAGTCCTCGGGGACGACGAAGCAGTGGTCGTGCAGCGAGACCACAAGGTTCTCGTCGAGCAGGCGCTGGACCCGCTGCTCCTGTGCGTCGCTGACCTCCACCTTGCGGGAGGGAACTCGGTCGAGCTCCTTCGCGAGCTTGAACTCCCGGTAGTCGGCGCCGCCCTCGAGGTACTGGAAGCTCTTATAACCGGAGTACTTCGTGCGCTTGCCGATGTCGGCTGTCTTCATGTCGTCCTCCCCTGCGCGTATGGCCGATATTAGCGACGGCGGCGAGGGTCAAGCGCATCGCGCAGACCATCACCCAGAAAGTTGAACGCGAGCACGACCGCGGTGATGGCGAGGCCCGGATAGATCGCGAGCGCGGGCGCTGTGAACACGTACTGCTGCGCGCGCTGCAGCATGTTGCCCCACGACGGCACCGGCGGCTGAACGCCGAGGCCGAGGTAGCTCAGGGCCGACTCTGTGAGGATCGCGAACGCCACGCCGAGCGTCGCCGATACGACCAGCGAGGGGATCGCCTGCGGAAGGATGTGGCGCACGAGCAGGCGCCGCGCGGGCACCCCGAGAGAGACCGCGGCGACGACGAACTCCGCCGTTTTCCAGCGCAGCGTCTCGCCGTAGACGACGCGCGCGACCGGCATCCACGAGAGTACGCCGATCACGAAAACCAGTGTCGCGATGCCTGTGCCGAGGACGGTCACGACGACGAGGATGAAGAAGAACGCGGGCACCGCGAGCATTCCGTCGGTGAAGCGCATGAGCACGGCCTCGAGCCAGCCACCGTTGAAGCCCGCGATCGCGCCGACGATGACCCCGATGAGCAGCGCGGCGAGCATGGCGGCCACGCCGACGAGGAGCGTGACGCGGCTGCCATGAAGAAGCCGGCTCAGCACGTCGCGTCCCAGCTCGTCGGTGCCGAGGGGATGTGCGGCGGTCGGACCCAGGAGGCCCTGGGCGGGGTTGGTCGCCTCGGGTGCGATGGTCCACACGAGCGGGCCGAAGATCGCGAGTGCCGCGATGGCCGTGAGCGTCGCGAGCGCGGCGTAACCGAGGCGCGTCATGCGATCCGTATCCGCGGGTCGATGCGCGTGTAGGCGAGGTCCACGAGCAGGCTCGTCGCGACCGCGATGGCCGCGACGACGACCGTCAGGCCGGTGATCAGCGGGTAGTCCCGTCCCTGCGCGGCTTCAAGCGCGAGTCGGCCCATCCCCGGCCAGCTGAAGACGGCTTCCGTCACCACGGTGCCGCCGAGGAGGCGCGGCACGAGCGCCCCGATCGCGCTGACCACCGGGATGAGCGCATTGCGCAGCACATGGCGTGTCAGAACGAGGCGGGGTCCGAGTCCTTTTGACGCCGCGGTGCGGATGTAGTCCTCATGCAGGACCTCGATCGCGGCGGAGCGCATGAAGCGCACCACCGTGGGAAGGACGGTCGTCGCCAGCACGACCGCGGGCAGGACGAGATGTCGCAATCGATCCACAAGGGTGTCGTCGGCTATCGCCGTGACACCCGCGGAAGGC
>JANMSU010000479.1:0-6329 GCA_031389835.1 Chloroflexota bacterium | reverse complement strand
CTCGCACATCAGGCAGCTCTCGCACTTGAAAATGCTCGTCTCGGGCTCGAGCAGCAGCGCGATGAGCCCTCGACTGCGCTCAGGAAGAACGCGCTTCTCATACGGGTACTTGCGCGTGACCGGACGGGGACGCACGAAATGCTCGAGAGTCCGCAGCATCCCGGTGATGATCCCGAACATGCTTAAGCCACCATCGCGAGTCTCGGCGATGGGCGACCGTGATGCATCGTGGAGAGCAGGACGCTCGACCGAGGGCCCCCGCGCGCGAGGGGATCCCGGCCCGAAGGGACGGGGTATCGCGCGTTGAGAGGGTTTCGGTCGAGCGTCCTGCGGCGCAGCGAGACACTCACCGATCGACCTCGCCGAGCACGATGTCGATGGACCCGAGGATCGCGACCATGTCGGACATGAGGCGACCCTTGAGGAGCCAGGGCAGGATCTGGAGGTTCACGAACGAGGCGCCGCGCATCTTCGCGCGGAACGGATTGGGGCTGCGGCCGTCGCTGATCATGTAGAACCCGACCTCGCCCTTCGCGCCCTCGACCGTGTAGTACGCCTCCCCCTTCGGGCACTTCCAAACATGACCCAGGCGCGCGCGGACCGAGCCACCGGGGAGACTACCGATGCACTCCCGGATCAGCGCGATCGCAAGCCGCATCTCGCCGAGGCGCACCTTGTAGCGTGCGAAAGCGTCTCCTTCGGGGAACACGACGGGCTGCATCGACTTCAGCTCGGGGTAGATCGAGTACGGCCGGTCCACGCGCAGGTCCCAGTTCACACCGGACGCGCGAAGCATCGGACCGGTCACGCCGTACTGCTTCGCGACATCCGCCGGGATGCGACCGACCCCCACGGTGCGCTCGAGGAAGATCTCGTTACCCTCGAGGATCTGCACGTAGTCATCCTCGATGTGCTTCTCCCAGCGGTCCAGGAACCGCGTGAGCTTGGACAGCCAGCCTGGCGGCAGGTCGTACACCACACCGCCCGGCCGGAAGAAATTGTGGTTCATTCGCGAGCCGCAGAGCTCCTCGATCAGGTCGAGGATCTCCTCGCGGTCGCGGAAGCACCACAGCATCGGCGTCGTCGCGCCGACGTCGAGGCCATATGTGCCGAGCCATACGAGGTGGCCGGCGCTGCGCGACATCTCGTCGACCATGACGCGGATGTACTCCGCGCGGCGCGGCACCTCGACGCCGCCGATCGCCTCCGCGGCGCCGCAGTACGCATGCTCGTTGAGCATCGCCGCGACGTAGTCGGATTGGTCGGCGTAGCGCGGACCCTGATGGAACGTGCGCCACTCGAAGATCTTCTCGAGACCGCGGTGCAGATACCCCATCACCGGGATGCACTCGACGACCTTCTCGCCGGAGAGCCGCAGCACTAAGCGAAGGACACCGTGGGTCGAGGGATGCTGCGGTCCCAAATTGAGGATCAGCTCCTCGGTCTCGAGACCCTCGTCCTCGATGACCGGAAGGTCGACGCCGGCGCCTTCGCGGATCTGGCGAAGCTCGGTGTCGGTGGTGCTCAGCGCTATCCGCCCTTCGCGATCTTTTCGCGGAGTCGGAGCACGCCTTCCGTGAGCGCTTCCGGACGTGGTGGGCACCCCGGCACGTAGACATCGACGGGCACGACCGTGTCGACTCCCTGCAGCGTCGAGTAGCTGTCCCAGAACTCACCACCCGATGAGGCGCAGTTCCCCATCGCGATGACCCACTTCGGTTCCGGCATCTGCTCGTACAGGCGGCGCAGTCGCGGGGCCATCTTGTGGGTCACGGTGCCCGCGACGATCATGACGTCCGCCTGACGCGGGCTCGAGCGGAAGACCTCGGCGCCGAAGCGCGAAAGATCGTGGTGCGACGCCGCCGTGGCCATCATCTCGATCGCGCAGCAGGCCAGGCCGTAGCCGAGCGGCCACGGGCTGCGCGAACGCGCCCAGTTGATAAGGTTGTTGACGGTGGTGAAGACGATGTTGTCCTCGTCCGCGAGGACCCCTTCCCGTGTCGGAAACTCTTCGCTGCCGAGGCCCGCCTGGGATGTTTGCGGGCGTCTTTGGATCACGTCCTGTTCGAAGTCGATCGGTACACCCGCCCGCTCGGCGGGACGCTCTTCCTGAACCGGCATCGGGTCAAGTCTAGAGAGTTCTAGCCGGGTTGCACGGCCCGCTTCAGCAATGCGACGAGCGAATCGTGAACATCCGGCGCACTCGCGACGATGTGCGGGTGCCCCGATCGCTTCTGCTTCAGCTCGCTGACGCGCCCACCGGCTTCGCGGACGAGCAGGGCGCCGGCCATCCAGTCCCACGGCTTGTCGACCGATTCAAAGTAAGCATCCCACCGCCCCGCAGCGGTCCACGAGAGATCGAGCGCGGCGGAGCCGTACCGACGCAGATCGCGCACCTCACCGAGCACGCGCCTGAGGATGCGTGCCTGCTCCTCGCGGTCCTCAGCGACATATGCGAAGCCCGTCGCGACGAGCGTGCTCGCGAGGTCGGACGCCGCGGTCGTGCGCAGCGCGCGCGGCGTTCCACCGGCCCGCGCGACGTAGGCGCCGCCCCCACGCTCCGCGCTGAAGAGCTCGTCGCGCACGGGGTCGTACACGACGCCCGCGAGCGCCCCGGCGTCGTCGGCGAGACAGATCGCGACGGACCAGTGCGGCACCCCGTACAGGTAGTTGATCGTGCCGTCGAGCGGGTCGATGTACCAGGTGCGTCCCGAACCGCCCGGCTCGAGCGAACCCTCCTCCGCGACGATCGCGTCCTCCGGGAACGTCCAGCGGATCGCGGACACGATCACGGTCTCGGACTCGCGATCCGCATCGGAGACGAGATCGGTGTGGCTCGACTTCGCGTCGACGCCGGTCGCCACGCCCTCGAAGCTCTCGAGCAGCTGTTTGCCCGCGGCGCGCGCGGCGTCGACCGCGACGGTCAGCGGCTCCGGCATCAGCGCTGCTGAGACGCGAGGCGGATACCGAACGCAACGAGCACCGTTCCAACAATGCCGTCGAGCGCGCGGCGGATCTTCGGACGCCCGAGCACGTCACCCGCACGAGCCACGGCGGACGCGTACGCCGAGAGCCACGCGCCCGTCATCGCGCAGAACACCAGACCAAGTCCGAGCATCCCCGTGAACGCCCCCGGTCCCGAGGGCACGAACTGGGGCAGGAGGCTGGTGAAGAACACCGCCATCTTCGGATTTCCGAGATTGCTGACCAGACCCTGCCGCAGCGCCGCCATCCGCTGAAGGCGCGTAGCGTGCTCGGCACCGGTCGTCCGCGCAACGTTCCCTCGGATGGCGGCGATGAGCGCCTGCGCGCCGAGGTAAATGAGGAACGCCGCGCCCGCGATGCGGACCGCGGCGAACGCCGGCTCGGATGCGAGCAGCAGCGCCGTGACCCCCGCGCTCGCGGCGATGGTCCAGATCGCTTGACCGAGCGCGACGCCGGCCGCCGTGAATGTGCCGCCGACGCGACCGCCGAGCAGCGTGTTGCGGATCGTGAGGACCGTGTCCTGCCCCGGCGTGACGATGACGAGCGCGGAGATGCCGAGGAACGCCGCTGCCGTTTCCACCTATGGCGACGACGCGAGCCGGCCTTCGACCTTGGGGCTGACCGGCGAATGCGAAGTGATGTACGCGGCGACGACGTCGACCTCGACGTCGCCGTAGACGATGTTCGTGCCCCTCTTGAACGCGGTGTGGCCGTCGCCGCCGAGCAAGAGGTAGTCGATCGTCGCGACGTGGTAGGTGCGCGAAGCGTTGAGGGGCGCGCCACCTACGGTGATGGTCCTCACGCAGCTTGCCGCGCCACCGTCGAATCGGTACGACACGACGACACCGGCCATGTGGAGCCGCCCGGTCACACAGGCGGCACGGTCGATGATCTCGCGCAAGTTCTCACCGGTGAGGTCGACGCTCACCACCGTGTTCGAGAACGGCAGCGCCTCGTAGAGCTGTCCGAAGGTGAGCGGTCCCGCCGGGAATGACGCGCGAACGCCGGCCATGTTGTAGAAGGCGACGTCGGTCTTCCAACCCTGTTGCCGTCCGTATTCGACGAAGGCATCGGTGATGAGGTTGCCGAAGCCGGTCTCCTCGCGGACGTTGGAGAGCGGCTCGGTGCTGCGACCGACGACGCGCGACGTGTACTTCTCCCCGTCGGCGCGGCGCTCCTCGACGAGCTTCGCGACCTCTGGATCGGGTTTGACGTTGGGATTGGCGGCGATCGCGATCAGCACCCCGCCTCGGATGGAGTCCTTCATCTTGCGCGTCGTGCGGTCGACGATGATCTCGAGCCGCCCGAGGTACTGGGTGTAGGCGCCGGCATTGACGATCGTCGTGCGGCCCTCGACCCGCGCGGTCTGCGTCGGCAGGTGATCGTGGCCCGCCACGATGACATCGATCCCCTGAACGTCGCGCGCGAGCTGCACCGCGTCGATCAGACCGATGTGCGCGGCGACGACGATGATGTCGGCCTGTTTCTGCACCTCGGCGATCAGCGGCCGCACCGCGTCGGCCGCAGGCTGGAACTGCAGCCCTGCCACGCTCGTCGCCTTGACGATGGTCGCCGAGCCCGGGTTCGTGAGACCGATGATCCCGACCCGCGCGACCCCGAGGTCCTTCACCACGAACGGCTTCAGGTAGGACGGTGAGGCACCGGTCCTGGTCTCGATGACGTTCGCCGCCAGGAACGGAAAGGCCGCGTCCCTGGCACGCTGGGCGATCACGTCCTGGCCCCAGTCGAACTCGTGATTCCCGACCGCGAGCGCGTCGTAGCGCATCAGGTTCATCGCTTTCGTGACCGCTTCGCCCTTGTTCGCGTTCGAGATGAATGTCCCCTGCCACGCGTCTCCGGCGTCCACGAGCAGTGTCCGCTGTGGAGCACGCGCGCGGAACACCGCGACCTGCCCCGCCAGCTGCGCCATCCCGCCGGCGCGGAAGGTGGAGCTCGCGTTCGCGCTCTGAATGATGTCGGCGTCCAGGTGCCCGTGGATGTCGTCGGTGTGCAGCAGCTGGATCCGGTCGTCCGCCAGCGCGCTCGACGTCGGCGCCGGCGTGACGCCGGGAGAGCATGCGGTGGCGGCGGCAAGTAACAGGGCAAGCACGAAGCGAGGCACGAGCGCGATGCTAGCGTCGAACGATGCTGCGCCTGCTCCTAGCGACGATGCTCGTGTCCTGCGCCGCGCCGGCGAGCGTCGTTGCGACGCCAACGCCCGACCGGAGCGCGACCCGATCGATCGCGACCGCGACGCGTTCACCCAGCGCGACGGTCACGCCGACGCCGGACCCGGCTGGTCTTCCGCGATGTCAGGCGTCACAGCTGCGAGCCGCCGCCGCAGGGACGATGGCGGCGGACTCGTTCGTGGGCGCCGTGTTCGTCGCGAACCGCGGGACCGGGCCGTGCACGCTGCGGGGCAACCCGGAGCTCGTCTTGCTCGCGAAGGATGGATCACCGCTGGATCTCCGGCTGGCCATCGCCAGCGCGCCCACTGCACTGTGGGTCGTCGTTCCGGTGACGGAGTTTCAGCCGAACGCCGCAGGACTCGTCGGCTACGGCGCTACCGCGCCGCTTCAGTGGTCCAATTACTGCGACGACGTGCTGGCCACGGCCTTACGCATCACCCTTCCTGAGGCGGGCGGAACGCTTGAAGGCACTTTCGTGGATCTCGAAGGTCGGCCCGTCGCGGCGTACGGCACGGCACGCTGCGACGACGCGTCGGGTCCCTCGACGCTCACCGTCTATCCATTCCAGGCGCCCGTGCGCTAGCTAAGTCACCCCCAGCGGCCTGCTCGTGTGCTTGGCACGCGGCCTGCGGTAGGGGTTCCGGGGAAAGCCGCACGGAAAGGAGGGTCATAGATATGGACCTCACTGCAATCGTCACCTGGATCATCTTCGGCGCCATCGTTGGCGTCATCGCGCGCTTCCTGATGCCCGGCAGCGACTCAATGGGTTGGATCCCGACCATCGTTCTCGGCATCGTCGGCTCTTTCGTCGGTGGCTGGCTTGGGCAGCTCATTTTCCAGGGTAACGCCGCACTTCCTCCACAAAGCGCCGGTTGGATCGGCTCGATCATCGGCGCGCTCATCGTCCTCGCGATCTATCGGTACACGCAAGGACGACGCGTCACCGTCTGACTTACGGGCGCCGGCGGGACCCGTGGGTGCCGCCGCCCGCCCGTAGGGTACCCCCGCGCGCCGCCCCAAGACCCACCACCACAGCCACCCCCCCAACCTCCGCCCAACGGGAAGATCCCCCAACCCGAAACATTCCGGCGACCACCGCGGTCGTAAGCGGTTACGCGCCGGGCGCTCAATAAATTAGAGACCAGAAATAACCCG
>JANMSU010000433.1:0-8665 GCA_031389835.1 Chloroflexota bacterium | reverse complement strand
GCCATACGAACGGTGTCGTGACGAGGAACAGGAACGGGAAGTACGTGAGGTGATAGAGCGCCGGATTGTTGACCATCGGCCAGTAGTACAGGGGCGTATCGAGATAGTCGGCGACGTATGGGTTCTGCCCGAGCAGGAGCTTGCGCGCGGCCCATTCGACCATCAGTGCGCCGTCGTGGATGTACGTGTACGGCTTTCCCGTCTCGCGCAGCACGATCGAGGCGAGCGTCGGCACGAGTACGAACACCGCGACGATGGACGCGACGTGCCACGCACGCTGGCGCGACGTGAACGCGGCGCGCGAGCGGTGATCGCGGAGCGCGTACGTGAACGGCAGCACGCCACACGCGACCAGGAACACGATGTCCGCGCCGAACGGGAACAGCTGCCAAAGCGGCACGTCGCGTGTCGCCGCGACGGTCGTGTGGTTCGCGAACAGCAGCAGCCAGTTCGCGACCCCGATCGCGCTGACGATCTTCGCGTCGAGCGATAGGTCGCGCCAAGCTTGGAGGATGGCGCGGGCGAAGCGCTCAGCCTGGATCACGTGCGTCCCCCTGCGCCAACGATCCTAGCGGGGGACTCCTCGAGATATCGAGGAGACAGCGCCAGGGTGGAGTCGTCCATGACGCGAAGTCGCGCGACCGCGCCCTCGCGACCAGCTGTGCGAAGCGCCTCGACGCCGATCGCGTCGGCTACGTCGAGAGCGCCTATCGCGAGCCGTCGCAGCGCGGCGAGATGCGCCGCGGAGCCGAGCGCCCGTCCCAGGTCGCGCGCGATCGAGCGGACATACGTGCCGCTGCCACACACGATGAGCAGGCGCGCGTCGGGTGGATCCCAGTCCGTCATCTCGAGTCGATGTACCTGCACCTCGCGCGCCGCCAGCACGACCGTCTCCCCCGCCCTCGCCCGCGAGTACGCCGTCCGGCCTCCGACCTTCACGGCGGCGTACGCGGGTGGGACCTGCTGTATCGCGCCTCGGAACGGAGCGAGCGCCGCTTCGACCAGGCTCGCGCCGGCTGGTACCGCCGCGCTGCGTGTGGGTGCGCCCTCCAGGTCGTCGGTCGCCGTCTCGCTGCCAAAACGCACGAGCGCGTCGTAGACCTTGGGGGCGGTGTGAAGGCGCTCGGTCTCGCGGGTGGTCGCGCCGACGAGCAGCGCGAGCAGCCCCGTCGCTAGCGGATCGAGCGTTCCCCCGTGTCCGACTCGCCGAAGCCCGAGGACGCCGCGCGCGACCGCGACGACGTCATGCGAGGTCCACCCCTCGGGCTTGTCGATCGCAAGGACGCCAGCGAGCGCCTCGTTCAGGCGATCCCTTCAGCGACCGGCTGGGCCGTGCGTGCGGCCGACAGCGCGTCGCGCGCGCCGCCGAGCACGGACTCACGGACCGAGGCGAGGTCGCCGCTGATGAGCGCGCCTGCCGCGCGGACGTGACCGCCGCCACCGAAGCGTCCCATGACGGCCGACGCGTCGACCGAAGGCGCCCACGCCGATGTGCGGCACGAGACCTTGACCGCCCCCGCGTCGTGCTCGTTGAACAGCAGCGCCACGCGCATCCCGTTCGCGCGAGCGATCTGCTCGACGAGCCCCGAGATGTCCTCGTCCAGGGCCTCGGCGTTCGCGAAGTTCTCGCGCGTGACCTCGGTCCACACCAGCTGTCCGTCCTGCTCGCGGCGCATCTTCGCGAATGCGAAGCCCCAGAGCTTGAGCGCTTGGAAGCGCTTGTTCCGGAACACGTTGTACGTGATGGCTTGAAGGTCGGCGCCCGCTTCGCGAAGCCTCGCGGCGCGCTCGAGCGCGCGCGCGTCGGTCGACGGGAACTGGAACGAGCCGGTGTCGGTCATGATGCCGATCAGCGCTGCGGTCGCCATGTCAGTCGTCCACTTCACCCCGAGCGCGTCGATCACGCGCGATACGAGCTCCGCGGTCGCGGCGGATGACACGTCGACGAGATTCACGGAGCCGAAGCGATCGTTGGACGCGTGGTGGTCGATGTTCACAAGCGTCGGACCAGCCGGCAGCGCGAACTTGGCGCGCTCGGCAGAGCCGAAGTCGACCGTGACGATCAGATCGGCGGTGGCGGGCGGCGGTTCGGTGGTATAGCGATCGGCCCACGTCAAGAATCGCGCGTGTTCCGGCACCGGGTCGGCGCAGTGCAATGTCACGCGCTTGCCGAGGCTGTCGAGCGCGAGGCCGAGCGCGATCCCGGAGCCGATCGTGTCCGGGTCGGGGTCGCGATGCGAGACGATGGCGATGGTCTTCGCGCCGCGGAGAGTGTCTACGAGCTCCTTCACGCGCGTCCCTCGCGTTCCCGCGCCTCGCGGAGCAGTGTGGAGATGCGTGCCGCGCGCTCCGCGGTCTGGTCGGAGACGAACGTGAGGTCTGGAACATAGCGAAGCTCGGTGCGCTCACCGATCTCGTGTCGCAGGTAGGGTCGCGCCTCATTCAGCGCGGTGATCGTGGACTTCACCTGCTCTTCGTCGCCGAGGACGCTGACATGCACCTTGGCGGTACGAAGGTCGGACGTGATCTCGACCCCGGTCACCGTCGCGAACGCGATGCGGGGATCGCGAAGCTCCTCGCTGATGATCATGCCCAGCTCACGTTGCAGAAGCGCGTTGACGCGATCCGCCCGCTTGTACGCCATGGCGACGGCTACCTGGGCTTTGGCTGGACGGTGTACGCCTCGATGACGTCGCCGACCTGGATGTCGTTCGTGTCGAGCGTGATGCCGCACTCGAGGCCAGCGGCAACCTCGCGCACGTCGTCCTTTACGCGGCGCAGCGAATCGATGCGTCCGTCGTGCACGACCTCGCCCCCGCGCAGCAGCCGGGCCTGCACCCCGCGACGCATGACGCCGTCCAGCACGCCGCAGCCTGCGATGGTCGTCTTGCCGGCGGTGAAGATCTGTCGCACCTCGGCGTGACCGATGACGGCCTCGACCATCACCGGCGCGAGCATCCCGGTGAGTGCCTTCTGCACGTCGTCCAGCAGCTCGTAGATCACCTTGTACATGCGCACGTCGACGTTGGTCTGATCGGCGACGCGCTTCGCGGGTGCCTCCATCTTCGTGTTGAACCCGAGGACCACGGCGCCTGAGGCCGCAGCCAGCGTCAGGTCGGACTCTGTGATGTCGCCGACGGCGTCGTGTATCAGCTGCAGGCCGACCTCCTCGGTCGGGATCTTCGCCAGTGCGCCCTTGATCGCCTCGAGCGACCCCTGCACGTCGGCCTTGAGGATGAGCTTGAGCTCCTTGGCCTTGCCCTCCTTGACCTGCGCGAACATCTCGTCGAGCGTCGCGGGCTTGTCCGCGATGCCCGCTCCGGCGCGCTCCCTTGCGTTCGCGGCGACAAGCGCCCTTGCGGTCTTCTCGTCGGCGACGGCGCGGAACACTTCACCGGCTTCGGGCACGTCGGGCAGGCCGAGGATCTCGACCGGACGCGACGGCTCGGCGCGTCCGACCGCCTTGCCCTTGTCATCGGTCATCGCCTTGATCCGTCCGTAGCTCAGGCCAGCGACGACCAGGTCGCCGCGCTCGAGCGTCCCGGTCTGAACGAGCACGGTCGCGACCGGTCCGCGCTTGGTGTCGAGGTGCGCCTCGACGACGCGGCCGCCGGCGGGCCGGTCGGGGTTCGCCTTCAGCTCGGCGACATCCGCGACGAGAAGAACCGTCTCGAGCAGGTCGTCGAGACCGACCTTGGTCCGTGCCGATACCGCGACCAGCGGCGTGTCGCCGCCGTACTCCTCGATCGTGACGCCATGCTCTGCGAGCTGCGCTTTGACCTGATCGGGATTCGCGTCGGCCTTGTCGATCTTGTTGAGCGCGACGACGATCGGGACGCCCGCCGCTTTCACGTGCGAGATCGCCTCGACGGTCTGGGGCTGCACGCCGTCATCGGCCGCCACGACGAGTACCGCGACGTCGGTGATCTGCGCGCCGCGCGCGCGCATGGCGGTGAACGCCTCGTGACCGGGTGTGTCGAGGAATGTGACCTTGCGGTCCTTGTACTCGATCTGGTACGCGCCGATGTGCTGCGTGATGCCGCCGGCCTCACGCGCAGTTACGTTCGTCGTCCGGATCGCGTCGAGCAGGCTCGTCTTGCCGTGGTCGACGTGGCCGAGGATCGTGATCACCGGCGGGCGCGTCTTCAGCTTGCTTGCGTCGTCCTCGATCCAGAGGTCGAGCTTGAGCGGCGCGATCTCGGTCTCGGTGTCCTCTGGCGGCGGGGCCGCCTCTTCTTCAGGTGTGACCTCGATGCCGAGCTCGGTCGAGACGAGGCTCGCGGTGTCGAAGTCGATCGTGGTGTTGATCGACGCCATCGTGCCCATGTTCACCAGGGCGCGCATCAGGTCGACGATGCTGATGTCGAGAAGTGTCGCGAGCTCACGCACAGAGACCTGCTTCGGTACGACGACCGGTGGGCGTCCCTCGATGACGGCCACGGCGGGCGCAGCCTGCTCTACTGGCGCGACGACCGGCTGCGGGCGCTGCGGCCTACGCCCCCGGGGACGAGGGCCACGCTGTGGCGGGAAACGCCGAGGTCGTGCTTTGGGCATCAGGCGGTCTCCTTCTGTCTGGTGCGCGCTGCTTCGTCTAGTTCTACCTTCAAACGCTCCACCGTGGAGGCGTCGATCGGGACCTCGAGGGCCTTGGCCAGCGCCCCCTCGCGTAATCCACGTTCGAGGCACGTCTGGTCCGGATCGAGATATGCGCCACGCCCAGGGGCTTTGCCGCGAAGGTCCACCGTCAGCTCGCCTGTGGGAGACCGCACGATGCGCACGAGCTCCCGCTTCGGGCGGACGGTGTGACAGGCCACGCACGTCCGCTGCGGCAGAGGCCGACGGGCGACGCCCGCGGTCTGCTTCGGGCTAACGGCGTTCCTTCTTCTTCTTGGCTCCCAGGAGCGCGCGATCTTCTTCGTCCAGCTCCTCCTCGTCCGCCATCGCGGACTCGGCTTCGACCTCGGCGATCAGGTCGTGACTTGGCTCGGCGTCTTCCTCTACCGGTGCCGCGACTTCCACCGCGACGGCCTCCGGCTCCGGCTCGGGCTCCGGCTCGAGCTCGGCGCGGACCTCGGACTCGCTGCGGATGTCGATGCGCCAGCCGGTGAGCTTCGCCGCGAGCCGCGCGTTCTGCCCTTCCTTGCCGATCGCGAGGGAGAGCTGCCGATCCGGAACGACGACGTACGCGGTCTTGTCGTCGGTCACGATGTCGACGCGGACGACGTGTGCCGGCTCGAGGGCGTTGGCGACGTACTGCTCCGGCTTCTCGTTCCACTCGATGATGTCGATCTTCTCGCCGCCGAGCTCGTTCACGATGGCCTGCACGCGGAGCCCGCGTTGGCCGATGCACGCCCCGCGCGCATCGATTCCTGGCTGGCGGGCGCGAACGGCGATCTTCGTCCGTGAGCCGGCCTCGCGCGCGATGCCGATGATCTCCACCTGACCGTGATAGATCTCCGGCACTTCGAGCTCGAACAGCCGCTTCACGAGGTTCTTGTGCGAGCGGCTGACCATGATCTGCGGTCCGCGCAGCGTGCGCCGGACCTCGACGACCACGACCTTGCGGTGCTGGCCGATGAAGTAGCGCTCGTGCGGCGCCTGGTCGGCGCGCGGCAGGATCGCCTCGGCCTTCCCGAGCTCCATGATCGCGGAGCCGGCTTCGAAGCGGCTGATCTGACCGTTGATGATGTCGCCCTCTCGGTCGGCGTACTCCGCGAACACCTGCTCGCGCTCGGCCTCGCGGAGGGACTGCTGGATGACCTGCTTGGCGGTCTGTGCGCCGATGCGCCCAAGCGCCGCCGCGGATTCCTCGAGCGGGACGATGTCGCCGAGCTGGACGTCGGGCTTGATCCGCCTGGCAGCGTCCAGAAGGATCTGCAGCTTCGGATCCTCGACCTTTTCTGTCACGGTCTTCAGCAGGAAGACCTTGAACGCGCCGGTGGTGATGTCGACCTTGACGTCGATGTTCTCTTCCGCGCCGTATGCGCGCTTGAGGGCCCGAGCGATGATGTCGCCGACGACCTCTTTGGGGAGACCCTTCTCGGCTGAGAGCTGTGCAAGACCGGTCACGAGTTCTCGGTTCATCGCCGGCTCTCCCCCTCTTCAATTTCGGTCGCTGGCCCCGCCCGCCAAACAGAGGCCATTGCCCCCGGGCGACAAAAAAAGTGGGGTCGACCCACTTTTAGCGGCGCCCGCGGCTTCCGGGCATCGAGCCGGCAGCCGTTGACGAAATTGTACCAAAAGGGGGCAACCTCAGGGCGTTGGCCGCCGCCCGCTTCTTAGGTGAGGTTGTTCCCGATGTTCGAAAACTGATTCGAGAGCTGGTCCCTGAGAAAGATCATCGCGATGATGATCGTGATCGCAATTACAGCGATGATGAGTGCGTACTCGACCAAGCCTTGTCCTGATTCGTCTACCCAAAATCGACCCATTCCCACTCCTTACAGGCGGGTCGGCGGCCAGCGCTAGGGTGACATGCCGCGCGCGCGCCCGCTAGGCCAGGCCGGTGTAATTCGCACCCACCGTCACCGTCCTGCGACCCCGACGCGCCCGGCTGAACGCAGGGCGGCGGTGACGCGCTCCTCCGTGCTGGCGGAACCGGGAAGTGGCGCGCCACGCAGGGCCGAGATCGCTTCCGCGGCGCTGTAGCCCAGCGCCTGAAGCGCCGCGGCGGCCTCGTCCTCGGTGAGCAGTCCGGTCGGCTCCCGCTCCGACCCGGTCCTCGCGACCTTGCCCCTCAGCTCGACGATGAGACGCTCGGCGGTCTTCTTCCCCACCCCGGGGGCGCGCGCGAGGGCCGCGGCGTCGCCCGACGCGATCGCCGCCGCGAGCGCGGGAGGAGACGAGACTGACAAGAGCGATAACGCGGCCTTCGGGCCGACGCCGGGAACCGTGATGACCAGCTCGAAGAGCGCGAGCTCCTCGCGAGTCTCGAAGCCGAACAGCTGCTGCGCGTCGTCGCGGACGACGTGATGCGTGTGCAGCGCGACCGTGTCGCCGCTCGGATGCCGCGGGACGAACACCTTGTAGCCGACGCCGCGCACATCGACGACAACGTGATCCGCGCCGCGTGCAACCACCTCGCCGCTGATGAGCGCGATCATGAAGCGCCTGCGGGCGCGTGTGCGGGTGACGGGGCGCGTCGGGTCATCGCGAGCGAGAGTCGGGTCCCCGCGAAGGGGGTCGGAGAATGACGCGTGGCGGGGACCCGTTTCGAGCGAGCGAAGACCCCGAGCCCCGGCAGGACCCGCACCCGCGCTCCATTCACTTCGCGCTCGCAACGGCGGCGACGAACTTCACGCGCTGCGCATGTGTGAGTGCGATCGCGATGGCGTCGGCCACGTTGTCCTGGGTGATCGGCTCCGGCAGCTCGAGGATGTGCACGATCATCCGTTGCACGGCTCGTTTGTCCGCGCCACCGCTTCCCGTGACGGATTGCTTGACCTCCTGGGGTGTGTACTCGGCTATGGCGAGTCCCGCACGAGCGCCGCATACCAATGCCACACCCCGTGCCTCCGCGACCGCCATCGCGGTCTTCACGTTCTTGTTGAAGTAGAGACGCTCGAGGGCGAGGAAGCCGGGTGAATACGTGGCGATCAGATCGTCGAGCGCTTCGGCGATCGCGAGGAGCTTCTCTGCACTACTTCCGAGTCGCGGCGTCGGCACGAGGCCGTGCGCGATCAGTCGCGGAGGATCGGTGTCGAGCGCGAGGAGCGCGTATCCCATTCCCGTCGTGCCTGGGTCGATACCCAGGACGGTGGTCCGGCTAGGCGTGCTGAAGGACCTCGTCGGGTACGTCGAAGTTCGCGTGGACCTTCTGAACGTCGTCGAGCTCCTCGAGAGCCTCCACGAGACCGAGCACCTTTCGGGCCTGGTCGCCGTCGACGCGCACGGTCGTCGTGGGACGCATCGAGATCTCGGCCGACGCGACCGCGATACCGGCCTTCTCGAGCGCGGACTTCACCTTCTCAAAGGAGCCTGGGGTGGTGAATGCGGTCACCAGGCTGCCGTCCGTCTCGACGTCCTCAGCCCCCGAGTCGATGGCTACCAGCGAAACGTCGTCGGGTGAGCGTTTGCCGGCATCGATCTCAAGGATGCCCTTCTGCTCGAACAGCCATTGCACAGAGCCGGATTCGCCGAGCTTGCCGCCGTTCTTCGTGAACGCCGCCCGCACCTCGGCGGCCGTCCGGTTGCGGTTGTCCGTCGCCGCCTCGACCATCACGGAAACGCCGCCGGGCGCGTAGCCCTCATACACGATGCTCTCGAGGGCGGCACCACCGTCCGCGCCGGTCGCACGGTCGATGGCTCGCTGGATGTTGGCGTGGGGCATGTTCACGTTGCGGGCCCGGTCGAGGGCCAGCCGGAGACGGAAATTCGCCTCTGGGTCAGCTCCGCCCTCACGCGCGGCGAGCATGATCTCGCGCGTCATCTTGGTGAAAACGGCACCACGTTTGACGTCCGCTGCGCCCTTCTGGCGCTTGATCTGACTCCACTTTGAATGTCCGGACATCGCGCCGAATACTATCAACGCACACGCACTGGGGAGAGCGACATTGGCCCTCACACAACCCGAAAAGATCCGCAACGTCGCGGTCGTGGGGCACGGGGGATCGGGGAAAACGACTCTCGTCGAGAGCCTGCTTCACGCCGTGGGCGCCACAAACCG
>JANMSU010000419.1:0-7759 GCA_031389835.1 Chloroflexota bacterium | reverse complement strand
CGAAATTGCCGTCTGGTTCCAACACCGTCTGGAACTGATGGCCATTGCCCAGGGTGGGCTCCGGTTAGGGATTCGTCAGCGACAGAAAGAATGCTTTCATCGCGGCCGGATTGATGGTCCGCCCGTAGTCGAGGGTCTTCTCCGACCCGCTGCCGACCATCGCGATGCTGAATGCCTCTCCCCACGACTCCTGCGGTTGGATGATCCACTGCGCCATCCCCGTCTTCGTCGCGGCCTCCGCCGCCGCCTGCTGCCAGGTCCCGGGGAAGCCACGAAACGCCCAGTACCGCGCGCGCCAATCGACGCTCGCATCCTTGCGTTGCAGGAGCGCCTCGTACGCGTGCCCGATCTCGTGGAACGCGGTCCGCTGGGTCATGACGAAGTCTTCGCGGACGGTGAATATCGGCTGTCCGCTCGGCGTGAGCCCGCGGAAGAACGCGTCCCCATCTCTATCCGAAGCGAAGTCGAAGTCGATCTGAGGTGTTGGCGGAAAGATCGGGAACTGCGTACGCGCCTGGAAGTAGTACGGGATCAGCTGCTGACCAGCGATGCTGTTCGTTGGATCAGGTCGCTGGGTGTGTGTCGGCGGCGGCGGAGCGGTCGCCGCGATCGTGGGGGTTGGCGTTGGTGAGAGCGTTGGCGACGGTGTTGGCGAGAGAGTTGGCGACGGCGTCGGCGATAGCGTCGGGGTCGGACTGGGGCTCGGGCGGACCACCGCAGGCTGGAAATAGCCCGTCAGACCGAGCGTCGCGACGGCTGTGACGACGGCGGTAACGACGACCGCGAGGGCGACCGCGGCGACGGCATTTCGCATAGGCACCACGTCACAAGGTTAGGGCGCACGCGACTCGCAGCCGTGTCATTGCCGCGACGACAGCGGGCCTGCTTGGTCAGTCGGCCGCCATGCCGGTTCAGTTCTATCGAATCGGACTATGCTTCTGCGGTGTCTGACGCCCCGTCTCGCACGCTCCGAATCGTCGTCGCCGATGACCATCCATCGATCCGCGAGAACCTGCGCTACCTGTTGAACGCCGAGCTGGGCCTGGTCGTTGTCGGCGTGGCGAAGGATGGTCACGACGCCGTGCGGCTGGTGCACGCGACGCGTCCCGACGTGCTGGTCGTCGACTCTGACATGCGCGACCTCAAGGGTTTGCAGGTAGCTGAGATTTTGCGAAGTGATGGAAGCCAGCTCGGCATCGTCCTATACACGCTCGATGGCGACGCGTGCATCGAGTCCGCGGCGAGCGGGGTCGATGCCTGCGTCACGAAGGACTCGCCCGCATCGGTCCTCATCGATGCCATCCGCCGCGCGGCGGAGACAGCGGCACCGCTTACTCAGATAGAGCGCTAACTCGCTTCGCGAGCTCGCGCTTAGCGTGGCCCGCGTCTTGCGGGCGCTTGGGTGTGACCTTCAGACCCGATGCTCAACTCGATCCCTCGCAGGTCGAAGACCGGCGTGGCCGCGGTGGCGGCGGCGGTCCGGTCATGGTCGGTGGTGGCGCGGTGGGAATCATCGTTCTCATCGCGGCGCTGCTTCTCGGCGTCGACCCCACCGGTCTGATCGACACGACCTCTCAGCCGCCGATCGAGGGCGCGCAATCGCAAACGCTACAGGAGTGTCGCACCGGCGCCGACGCGAACAAGCGCGCCGACTGCCGAGTCGTCGGCTTCGTGGACAGCGTGCAGAAGTACTGGGATGACGAGTTCAACAGGCGCGCCGCGACATACTCACCCGCGACGACTGTGATCTTCACCGGCTCCGTGCAGGCCGCCTGCGGTTCCGCGAGCGGAGCGATGGGACCGTTCTATTGCCCGACCGACCAGAAGGTCTACCTCGACCTCAGCTTCTTCGACGACCTCGAGAAGAACTTCGGCGCGAAGGGTGGGCCCTTCGCGGTGGGGTATGTCATCGCGCATGAGTACGGGCACCACGTGCAGCACTCGCTCGGACTGCTGAGTGCCGGCTCGAGCAACCGCGCCTCAGTGCGCACGGAGCTTCAGGCCGACTGCTTCGCGGGCGTGTGGGCAAAGAACGCGGCTGCCACTGGCGATCTGGTGCCGCCGACAGACGCAGAGATCGCGCAGGCGCTCGATGCGGCGGCCGCCGTCGGCGACGACCGCATCCAGCAACAAACGCAGGGGCGTGTCACGCCGGAGAGCTGGACGCACGGGTCAGCCGAGCAGCGTCAGTTCTGGTTCAAGGCCGGGTACAGCAGCGGCAACATGGATCGCTGCGATACGTCGGGGGTCTAGGGCACGCGCCTAGCGAGCGCGGCCCTGATGGCCCGCGACCTCACTAGATGACGTTCAGCTCTTCGGCTTTCTTCCGACCACGTCCACGGCGGGCCGCCGGTCCCTGGGCGAACGTCGATGCGCCGGACAGGGTGGTCGTCGCGACATGACGGTAGTCGTGGATCTCGACCTCATGAGCGTCGCGTCGGGATGCAGCCTCACGCAGGGCCTCCATGGAGTCCTGGTGGCTAAGGCTGAAGACGGTCTCGCACTCGGTATTGGCGCGGCAGGGGAGTCCTGAAGTTCTCATCACCTATAGAACGCCCGAGACGGCCCAAATGTTCCATCTGGCGAGAGGTCGCTTACCCGCCTAGCGCTCGACCTCGTCCTCGCGGGGCCAGGTGAAGCGGTCCAAGCCGGCCCGGGTGATCCCGCCGGTGCGATACCAAAGGTGGTTCTGCGTGGCCCCGGCGGGGCAGTACGCCCAGCCTCCCTCGTCGTGGATGTTGAAAGGAGTCGACTGATCCGGCGGCGGCGTGTTGCGGTGCGCCCCTCGCACGCAGATCCACTGGATGAGCCCACCGTCCACCGCCAAGACGGTACTCCTCTAGAGACCGATGGCGCGTAGCCCAGCCACGACCATCACGCCCGCGATCACGGCGAAGAGCAGGTTCCGGCGCCACACCGCGACGGCGAGCGCCACCAGCGCCGCGCCCACCTCCGCGCCGCCGGTCGGCTGCGCGTCGGGCACCGCGATGCCCGCGCCGGCCAGCGCCGCGATGATCGCGATCGGCAGCGCGTCCAGATAGCGCCGCAGTTGCGGCGGCGCGGTCCCGCCCGTGGTGACGACCAGCGGCAGTACGCGTGTGAGGTAAGTCACGATGCCCGACGCGACGATCGTGAGCCACACGGTCATTTGCGATCCTCGCGGATGGCGAACGCGGCGAGGGGCGCCAGCGCTCCGGCGATCACGACCGCGACCGCGGACGCGCCGAGCAGGCGGAGCGCCGCCGCGACGAGAGCCGCCAGGACAGCGACCGCGACATCACTTCGGTGCCGAGCGCCGATCGCGACGATCGCGACGAACACAGCGGTGATCGCGAAGTCGATCCCGTAGCGCGGAGCATCGTCGATGCCCGCGCCGAACGTCGCGCCCACGAGCGTCCCAACATTCCAGGAGCACCACATCATCGCGCCGAACACGGTGTAGTAGGAAAGGTCGCGATGACCACGACGGAACCATCCAATGGCCAGCGCGAAGGTCTCGTCGGTCAGGAGGTACGCAAGACCGAGGCGCCTGCCAACTGGCGCCGCCGCGACGAACGGGCGGATGGCGGCGGCCATGAGGAAATGGCGCGCGTTGAGGAGCAGCACCGTCAGCACGATCAACGGCGGCGGCGCGCCGGTCCGCAGCAGGTCGACCATGACGAACTGCGACGCGCCGGCAAAGACGATGACGCTCGTCGCGCTCGTCTCGACGATCGACAACCCGGACTGTCGCGCGGTCAGGCCGAACGCGATACCCACCACGACGGCGGTCAGGAAGACCGGCCAGCCCTCGACGATCGCGGTTCGGCCCGGGCTCACACCTTGAAGGGTATGAGTGCGGGGACGCGCTCGGCGTATCGCAGATAACGCTCGCCGAACGCCTCGCGGAGGACCTTCTCTTCAGCTGCGATGCGGACCGCCGTGTACGGCACGACGAATAGCGCGGTGATCGCGAGCAGCAGCGAGCTCTCCATCGCCAGCGACGCGCCCGCGTGGAACAGCACGATGCCGAGGTACATGGGATGACGGACCAGCGAGTACGGACCAGCCGTCTTCAGCGTGTGGCGTTCGAACACGTCCATACGGATGCCGTAGCTCCGGCCCAGCGACCACATCGCCCATGCGGCGAAGGCTGCCGATACCACTGCGATCGCAAGACCGACGTAACGCAGGCTCACGTCGAGGTCGATCGCGAGCGGCTCCGCGTACGCGACGACGAACGGCAGCCAGACGATGGGTGGGTAGTACTGGATCCACCACGGCGCTTGTCGCGAGCTGATGCTCGCGGTGACCGCGCAGGATGCGCAGGGCGGCCGCGGAGAGAAAGATCATGTGAGCTGAGAGCAGCACGGCGATGCGGAGTGAGCGGTCGTCCATCGGATGATTCTCAGGTCCAGGATTAGGAATGTCGGGTCGAAAGCCTTAAACTTAGGCAGTCACCGCCGCGTCTCGGGCAGATTGAGCAGTGTGGTGAGCTCCGCTGACTGTAGATCAGCCGCCTCTGGCTGTGGGGGTTCGATTCCCTCTCTGCCCACCAGATTCACCGCGCGAACATTGGGGTTCGCGCGCGCTTCGCGGCGACCTCCCTCAGCCAAAGCAGGGCAACGACGGTGGTCGCAGCTCCAAGGAGCAGGTAGAACGGCTGAAGTGGCGGGTCGTTGGTATAGCCAACGATCGCGATCTCGACCGCTAACCAGATCAAGAGGGCACCCCCGACCGCGACCGCCGCGAATGGTGCCAACGGATGCCTCGCCCAGCCCAACATCGCAGCGCCGAACGGTCCGAGCCCGAGGACGGTGAACAGGATCAGTCCGGGCACGAAGTAGGAATCGAACGGCGAGCCGCTGAGCGCCGACACCGGTTGCGGACTGAGCTCTCCTCGCGGCGCGATCATCAGAATGTCGCCCCCGCGAGCGCGCCAATTTCCAGGAATACCTCGAGAGCGACACCCGCTTTCGCTAACCGGCTCAGGGAGCCCGGCGATCTCTCTGAAACGTCAATCGTCGTGATCGTCTTCCGCGATCTCGCGCTTTTCGACCACGACCGTCGCGTCTGACGCGATCGCCGCGACGGCTGCGATCGCGGCCCACACGGGCACGAGCACCGCGCCGACGACGCCCACGCTGAGGGGGACTTCGATCAGGGTGACGCCCTGCGCGTTCTTGACCAAGAGCCGCCGGACGCTGCCCTCGTGAACGAGCTCCTTGGCCTTCTCGACGACGCGATCAACGCCCTCGCGATCGATGTGCAGCGTTTCGAACAGGGACTCTTTAGTAATTGGCATGGAGCCTCCTCCGCTTTCGCAACTGTCACCAGCATTGGACTGGACGAAGGCGCGAGATAGGGCCGCACGGCGCGATGACAAGGGCGAAGCGGCCCTATGTGGCCGTTGCCTCCGGCGCGACGATGCGGACGACGGAACTGGAGAAGCACTGATGGTCGAATCACGCGTCATCGATGCTGAAAGCGTCGCGGAAGAGAATTCTTACTTTCGGAAGGTGTTGTTCACCGGGACCCGAAGCCAGCTTGTGGCGATGGCTTTGCTGCCTGGCAAGGAGATCGGGACCGAAGTGCACGGCGACGTCGATCAGCTCCTTCACGTCGTGAAGGGCCGGGGCATCGCAGTATCTGAGGGAACGAAAGAATCCTTCGCCACAGGCGCGGTGTTCTGTGTCCCAGCGGGAACGACCCACAACGTGATCAACGTAGGCGACCAGCCGCTAAAGCTCCTCACCACGTACTCGCCGCCTCAGCACGCGGCCGGAACCGTGCACAAGACGAAGGTAGAGGCCGACGCTGCCGAGAAAGCGGAGGCTGATCTTGCTCGGAAGCCTTGATCCGTTTGATGCGCGCGAATCCCGAGGTGTGCTCCCAGGTCGACGAGATCGACGACATGGCCAATTGGCGCAGCGTGATCGCCTGGGGTCGATATGAGGAGCTCAAGGGCGAACTCGCGATCGCCGCGATGAACCTTCTCTCTCCCGGCTGTCCCGCTCACACAGCGAGACCGCCGGACCAGCCGGCCGGAGCGCCGGCCGCGCCGACGACGAACATTCGAAGGAGTGCCACATGCGCGTTCTGATCGCGACTGATTTCTCCCCTCACGCCGAGGATGCCTTGGCCCTGGTAAACAACCTGGCCATGCCCGACGGCTCCGCTGTGCGGATCGTCCACGTCGTCGAGCCTTTGCCGTCGATCAGTTCGCTCGCGCCGATATCCATGACGGAGATGGTGAACGCCGTCGAACGCGAAGTGATGGCCGAGCTCGATCGCAAGCGCGCGATCTTCGGCGAGCGGGCGCTCGAGGTGCAGACGGCCCTCGTCCTCGGACGGCCGGCGGAGATGATCGTCGACGAGGCACAGCGTTTCCGGGCCGACCTCGTCGTGATGGGCAGCCGTGGCCGCCGGGGGTTCGCTTCCGCGCTGCTCGGTTCGGTATCCGCGGAAGTCGTCGACCGCGCGCCATGTCCGGTCCTCGTCGCGCGTGGCCGCGTGCTGAGGCATCTGGTGCTCGCCGAGGACGGTTCGCTCGTCTCCGCCACAGGGGCTGACCTCGTGTCGAACACGCCGGCGCTGCGATCACTGCCGGTCACCGTGGTCAGCGTTGTCGATGCTCCCTTTCCGTCGACCTCTGCCAACAGCGACGCTGGACCGAGCATGCACGCCGCGATCCGCGCGTACTACGACTCTTTGCCGGCGCTGTGGAAAGCGATGGCGCAGGTCGCGAACACGCGCGCGGCACAGCTGACCGTCGCAGGGTTGACCTCGAGCGCGGAGGTCCGCGAGGGTGATCCGGCGCAGCAACTCATCGACGCGGCGGCCGCGACGGGTGCCGACTGCATCGTCATTGGGAGCCATGGGCGCACCGGGATCTCGCGCTTGTTCCTCGGGAGTGTCGCGCGTGCCGTGCTGTTCAACGCGCCATGCTCCGTGCTAATCGTCCGAGCAGCGGCGAGCGTCACGGCGGGCGCGTCGCCGAGAACGCCTGCGAGCGTGCGCAACACGACGCCGCAGCCTGCACTGCTGGCGGATGTGCAGGTGTCGTGCCCGCGTCACGGCGGCGCCGCGGTCGATATCGAACGCTGCCTGGGGTGCGGGTACTTCACTGGCGCCGGGGCCTGTGGGGCCGACCCGCGCAAGCTCGGCGATGCCGATGCTGCGATCTGGCGAAACCTGCTCTTTCCATGAACACGCCCCGCTACCCCGGGATACCGGCCATCGCTGACGGCTCTGACGCCGTCGCGCATGTCGAGACACGCCTGTCGGAGGCAGCGTGTGCCTTCCCGATCACGCCCTCGACGACGATGGCGGCGCTTTACCAGGCGGCGGTCGCCGACGGGGCTACCAATCTGTGGGGAACGCCACTCCGTTTCATCGAACCGGAATCGGAGCACTCATCCGCATCTGCGGCCGAAGGCTTCGCGCTCGCAGGCGGCCGCGTCACGAACTTCACTGCCGGACAGGGCCTGATCCTCATGAAGGAGGTCCTGTACGTCATCGCCGGCAAGCGGCTTCCCGCCGTGTTCCACGTCGGAGCGCGCGCGCTGACGAGCCAGGCGCTGAACATCCATGCCGGTCACGACGACGTGATGGGCATCGCCGACACGGGTTGGGGGATCCTCTTTGCTCGTAACGCGCAGGAGGTCGCCGACCTTGGCGCGATCGCCCGACGCGTTGCCGAATCGACGGAGATCCCGTTCATCGTGGCGCAGGACGGTTTCCTGACCACACACACGCTCGAGAACGTGCGCCTGCCGGA
>JANMSU010000410.1:0-5885 GCA_031389835.1 Chloroflexota bacterium | reverse complement strand
CGCGGGGCGCCGGCGATCTCCACCGCACTGCTGGTCTCGGCCTCGCTGCTGGGGGACACGCTCCTTTACACGGTCCTTCCGGTGACCGCCTCCTCGCTCGGGATCTCGCGGCCGATGGTCGGCGTGCTCCTGTCGGTGAATCGCTGGGTCCGTCTCTTCACGAACCCGCTCGCGGCGCGGCTCTACGAGCGATTCCCCGCCGGCGCGCTGGTCGTCGTCGCCATCGTGCTCAGCGCGATGTCGACCGCCATGTATGCGCTGCCATCAGCGCTGGCGGTCTTCCTCCTGGGCCGGTTGCTCTGGGGCTTCTGCTTCTCGTTGCTGCGTCTCGGTTCGTTCCTTGCCACTCTTGAGGACGCGGCGACGCACGCGGGCCGACGCATCGGCAACACACGATCGATCTGGGGGATCGGCTATCTCGCCGGCGCGGCGTTCGCCCCGTTCGCGGTCGAGATCTTCGGATGGACCGGCGCGTGCCTCGTCGCGGCCGCACTCACGCTCGTCGCGGGCATCGGCCCGGCCTACGTTGCCGCGCCGTGGCGGCGGCGCGTACGCGTTCCGGAGGAGGGGCACGTTCCGGCGTCGGTCTGGGAGCCGCGGCTGCTCGCCTTGTTCGTCACGGCGACCGTGCAGCTTGGCCTGTTCGCGGGCATCCTCGGAGTCGCCGGTGGATTCCGCGTCGATGAGCAGTTCCACGACGGCGCGCCGATCTTCGCCTCGCTCGTGCCCGCGACATTCGTTGCCGCCGCGTTCCTGCTTACGCAGCGCATCGCGCAGGTCGCCTGGACCCCGATCGCAGGGCGCTGGAGCGACCGCTCCGCGAACGGAGCGTTCGTCATCTCAACACTGATTTCGGTCGTCTCGGTCGTACTGCTCGCGACGCTCGATCTCGACCCGATCCTCTTCGTCATGATCGGCGGGTGCGCGTTCGTGAATGGCCTGACGGCGACGATCGCGGTCGAGCTCGCCGTGTCGCGGAAGTCTCGCGATGACGACCGCCCGCGCATCCTCGCGGCGCTGCACACCTGGCAGGACGCGGGCGCGGCTGGCGGTGCTCTGCTCGGCGGCGTGCTCGCGGTGATCGGCGCGTCTCCGGCGCTGCTCGTCGGCGCGGCGCTGCTCGGTCTCACAATTCCGCTCTGGTGGACAGTGGCGCGGGAATGACGGGACCGTTCATGAACGCGGACGACTACGGCCGCACGCTCGCCGGTATGTCACTCAATCTGATCGTGCGCGTTGTCGCGCGGAGCATTCCTTTCTATGTCGACGTCCTGGGTTGCCGCGTGCTGCACCAGACCGTCGACTACGCCGCGCTCGAGCGCGACGGCGCGACGATCCAGCTGCACACCGATCGCACCTATTCGCGCCAGCCGTGGGGCTCACGGCTCGCCGGCGCGGAGAAGCGCGGGTTCGGCGTCGAGATCCGCCTTCTCGGCGTCGATCCAGATGAAGCGGAACGCCGCGCGCGCGCCGGCGGTCATACCGTGCTCGCTCCGGCGAAGGACTGGCCCCCGCACGGTTGGCGCGACTGCCTCATCGAAGACCCTGACGGCTACACGTTCTCCGTGGGCATACCGCTCCTGCGAGACTTGACCTCGTGATGCTCGAAGAAGGCCGCGTCGTCTCGCACGCGCAGGTCGGCGATCTGGGGGCGCTCCTCACTGTTCGTGCGCCCGAGATCGCGGCGCAGGCGCATGCCGGACAGTTCGTGCACGTGCGTCCTGGGGTCGGGTGGGATCCGCTGCTGCGCCGTCCGTACTCGTTCTGCGGCATCGACCGCCGCGCCGGAGAGATCGAACTGATCGTGAAGCCGCTCGGCCCAGGTGGCGAGTGGATCGCGGAACGGCGTGCCGGCGACGCACTCGATCTTCTCGGGCCGCTCGGCACGTCCTTCGTGGTGCGACGTGATACACGCAATCTCCTTCTTGTCGCCGGCGGAACGGGCATCGCACCCATGCGGGTGATTGCCGAGCAGGAGGCCCCGCGTCGTAACGTGACGCTCGTGATGGGTGGCCGCTCGGTCGCGTACCTGTGGCCGTCGGACCGCTTGCCGGCGGGTGTCGAGTACGTCACGACGACCGACGACGGCAGCTTCGGTTCGCGCGGCCGCGTTACCGACGTTCTTTCCCCGCTGTTGCCATGGGCCGACCAGCTCCTCGCGTGCGGACCCTGGCCGATGCTCGCCGCGCTCAGCCGCATGCGCGACGACGCGGATCGCGCCGCCGCCACGTTCCCGGGCCGGCGCACGCTGCTGGAGGCGCAGATCGCGGTCGAGCAGCACATGGGCTGCGCGATGGGTGTCTGCCGCGCGTGCGTCGTCGTCACCTCCGAGGGCAACGCGCGCGTCTGCCGCGAGGGGCCGGTGTTCGAGCTCGGCGAGATCGCGTTCGAGGCCGGCGAGCCGGCGACCGTGGGCGTCCACTAGGTGCCCTGGCGACGGCCGAGGAAGCAGATCGAGCGGCCGATCGACGTGCGCCGCTCGCTGGAGGAATCGCTCGAGACCGCGTCGGAAGGCGAGGAGGAAGAGGATCTCGTCGAGCTCGTGGATCTCGATGGCGCGTCGATCACGGAGGCGGCGACCGGTGACGCTGATGACGAGCGCATTCCGACCGAGATCGCCGACAAGCTGCGCGAGACGCTCGCCGGCGCCGTGATCACCGAGGTCCGCGCCGTACCGCACGCGCCGCCTGAGACACTGCCGGAGCACGGGGTCGATCTCTCCGTCGAGGCCGCGCGCGGTCTGTGGCTCAAGAACCCCGTTCTCACCGCGTCGGGAACGTTCGGTCAGGGCATCGAGTACGCGGAGATCATCGACGTGACACGGCTGGGCGCGATCGTGAACAAGGGCACCACGCCGCGCGCCCGCCCCGGCAACCGGCAGTACCGAATCGCGGAGACCCCGGCGGGCATCCTCAACTCGATCGGCCTCGAGAACCCCGGCGCGGAGGAGGTCGCCCGGAAATACGGCAAGCTCTGGGCGAAACTCGGCGTCCCCGTGATCGTCAACGTCGCGGGCTACAGCGTGGAGGACTATGTCTTCGTGGTCGAAGCGCTCGACGGAACCTCGGGAGTCATAGCCTTCGAGCTCAACGTGTCGTGCCCGAACGTCGAGGGAGGGATGCTGTTCGGTTCCGATCCGGGGCTCGCCGCGGAGGTAACGCGCGCTGTGAAGGACGCGACGGACAAACCGGTCATCGTGAAGCTCACGCCGAATGCGAACGACGTGGTCGCCGTCGCGCGCGCGTGCGAGGAGGCGGGAGCGGACGGGCTCACGACGATCAACACCGTCCTCGGCATGCGCATCGACGTCGCGAAGCGGCGGCCAATGCTCGGGACCGGCAGTGGCGGCCTCTCCGGGCCGGCGATCCGTCCCATCGCGCTGCACCTCACGTATCAGGTCGCCCAGGCGGTCTCGATCCCGATCATCGGCGCCGGCGGCGTGACGAACGCGAGCGACGCGCTCGAGTTCCTCATGGCCGGCGCATCAGCGGTGCAGGTCGGGACCGCGACCTTCGCCGATCCGATCGCCCCGCTCAGCGTGATCGAGGGCCTCGCCGCTTACGTGCGCGCGCAAGGTCTCGCGTCGATCCGCGACATCGTCGGCGTGGCGCTGCCGCGGGCCGAATGAGCAAGCTGCCGGACCCGTTCGCTTTCGGACCGCTGGCGCTGCTCGAAAAGTCGTCACGCGAACGCCTGAAGAAGCAGGCGTCGAAGCGCCAGCTCGACGTCGGCGAGATGCTCATCGACGAGCGGCATCCGGCGGACGAGGCCTACGTGGTCGTTGACGGCACGATGCGCGTTGTCGGTACCGTGGAGCTTCGGACCCTCGCGATCGTCAGCGCGCCATCGCTCGTTGGCGAGCTCGTGTTCTTCGACGAAAAGGACATGGCGGCCACCGTGGTCGCGGACACGCCGTGCACGGCCTACGTGCTGCCGGGCAAGGAGCTGCGCCACCTGATGGACGAGCAGCCGGTCTTCGCCGTCGCGATGCGGGAGCGCACCGATATGTGGCTCGCGGACGTCTTCCTGAAGCGCCAGAGCCCGCTGCGTGACCTCCCGTCCGACATCGTCGCGTCGCTCGCGTCGCAGTTGCGTCCACGGATGCTCGCGAAGGACCAGCTGGTCGAAGGGAGCGACGACGACTGGTATCTCGTGCGTCGCGGCGCCCTCGAGCCCGTTGACGGCGGCGAGCGGACCGAGCCGGGCGATTTCATACAGCGTCAGCGCGGTGTTGGATACGCCGCGGTGGGGGAGACGTGGCTGTACGAGCTGCGACTGAGCGATGTCGCGCGCGAGATCGTCCGGTATCAGGCGCGACTGCGTGAGATCAAGGAGACGATCGGCGATCGGTCCCGCGTGAAGCTGAGCCCGAACCTCACGATCGTGCACGACTCGCGCCTCGGCGGCGCGCTCGTGCGTGACCGCCACAATCGCGCCGTGGTCTCGGAGAGTGTCGGCGCATTGATCCCCGCGATCGACGGCCGCACCGAAGTCACGCGGCTCACCGAGCTCACGGGCCTTGCGCGTGGCCCGGTGATCGAGGCGCTCGCCGTGCTCATCGCGTCGGGGCTCGCGAACGACGAGTCGCGCTGGCCCGACTTCCGCCCCGACTAGACTCGGTTCGCATGCAGACCAGAGTCGTGCGTCCACATGCATCGGAAGAGTGGCGCGCGTCGATCATCCAGCGCATCGGCGCGGCCCACGCGCTCTGGCAGCAGGGCGTCGCCGATCTCACGACCGCGCAGGTGAATCACGTCGAGCGCTCGGGAGTCCTACCGATCGCGTTCACCCTCATGCACTTCGTCGTCGGCGAGGATCGCAATGCCGCGCGCTATCTCGGTGCCGGCGCGCTGCTGTGGGACGAGCAGGAGTGGGCGACGCGGGTTGGGCTGGTCGGCGAGGCTCCGCTGCGCGGCACACCGATGGCGGACGCGGAGCGGATCCGGCTCGGAGACGTCGACGCCTGGCGCGTCTACCAGACCGCGGTGTTCGCGCGGACCGAAATGGCGCTGGGGTCGCTGCCCCTCGACCGCTTCGCGGAGAAGGCGATGGACCGGCCGCCCGCCTCCGCGCTGAAGGGCGCGTTCATCGCGCTGTTGGTGCCGGAAGGGGAGATCCGGGTGAGCGATGTGTGCGAGGCATACCTGTTCCAGCACGCAGTCCGTCATCTCGGCGAGCTCGAGCACGCACGCGCGCTCGTGGGCCTCGGCGGCCTCTCCTAACGGCGCAGCACCAGCCCGATCTTCCCGAACGTCTGCCGCGGCTCCGCGAACACTCGCACGTCGCCCTTGCCCTCGGCCACGACGTCGGGCGTGTGGTTCTCCGCCGCGAACTCAACCTCGGTGAGCGAGGGGAACTCCTTTAACAGGGTCGTACCCATGACATGGACCAATTGTTGGATCGATCGGCTGTTCAAGTCATGAAACGTGCGCTCGATCGCACGACGCACGTCCTCAGCCGGCACGTGGCCTTTGCCCTCGGTCACGTCGCGGACGTCGCCGTATCGCCAGTGCACGTCCATACGGATCGTGAGCGGACGATCCGTCAGCTCCGGCAGGCTCGTGTACCGATCACGGGCGAACTGCTCAAAAGAGCTCCCGGTCGTCTTCAGCAGTCGCATTCCTTCCAGCCCACTTCGCACGTCGCTGACGGTGATCTCGTTTGTGGATCGTTCGAAGTCGGCATGGGACATGACGACGTCGCCGCGCGTCATACGGAAGACGACATCACTGTCGCCGTTGGCAGGATCCACCGGGACCTCCTGCGCCGTGACACGGATGCGCTCCATCTGCGGATAGGTGTCGAGAAGCCGACGGCCGAGAAACATGACGTACGACTCGAGCGAGCGTCCATCGAAGTCCGCGGCGGTCGCGTAGACGAAGTTC
>JANMSU010000352.1:0-2781 GCA_031389835.1 Chloroflexota bacterium | reverse complement strand
CGGCCGGGCTCGCGGCGGGGATCGCTCCGGCCGGCGAGATGTGGTCGGTCGTCACCGAGTCGCCGACCGACACGAGCACTCGCGCGCCGACGATGTCCGCGATCCTCGTCGGTGGCGTCGCCGAGAAGTTCTGGAAGAACGGTGGCTCCTGCACGTAGGTCGAGCTCGGGTCCCACGCGTATGACAGGCCGGTGGGGGAGGGCATCGTCTTCCAGAAGCGGTCGCCGTCGAAGATCTTTGCGTACTCGGTCGCGTACATCTCCTGTGTGATCGCCTTACCCATGACCTTGTTGACTTCCTCTGTCGTCGGCCACAGGTCTTTCAGGAAGACAGGCTCTCCGTCCCTGCTGTTGCCGATGGGTTGGTCCTGGAGGTCGATGTGCACGGTGCCGGCGAGCGCGAACGCGACGACGAGAGGCGGCGACGCGAGATAGCTCGACTTCACGAGTGGGTGGATCCGACCTTCGAAGTTGCGATTTCCCGAGAGGACGGAGACGACGTTGAGGTCGTGATCCTTGACGTCCTGCTCGATCTCTGGAGTCGCGAGAGGACCTGTGTTCCCAATACATACAGTACAGCCAAATCCAACTAGATAGAATCCTAGTTGCTCCAGATACGGCGTGAGTCCAGCGGCCTCGAGATAGCGCGTCACCACTCGTGAGCCGGGCGCGAACGTCGTCTTCACGTGCGGCTTCACGGCCAGGCCGCGCTCGATCGCTTTCTTCGCGAGCAGGCCCGCGGCGATCATCACCGACGGGTTGGACGTGTTCGTGCAGCTCGTGATCGCCGCGATGACGACCGAGCCGTCGCTGACCTGAAGATCGCGCGGCTTCTCGGCAACCGCCGCGGTCGCGGCAGTCGCGGGCCGGACCATCGTCGGTGCGGCGTCGTTGATGGGCTTCGGTCCTTCGGTGTGTCCCGGCACGGTGACGCCCTTCGTGGGCTTCGGCCCGACGAACGAGTCCCAGATCATCGGAAGGTCGACGCGGTCCTGGGGCCGCTTCGGCCCGGCGACCGACGGTCGCACCGAGCCGAGGTCGACCTCGATGAGCTCGTCGAACTTCGGCGTTGGAGCCCCGTCCGACCGGAACATGCCCTGCGCCTTGGTGTAGCTCTCGACGAGCTGGATGACCTGGCGTGGTCGTCCCGTCTGCTCGAGGTACCGGAGTGTCTGGCGATCGACCGGGAAGAGCGCGCTCGTCGCGCCGTATTCGGGGCACATGTTCGAAACCGTCGCGCGCTCGGCGACGGCGAGGGACGACAGGCCGTCGCCCGCGAACTCGATGAACTTGTTGACGACGCCCTTCTTCCGGAAGAGCTCGGTGAGCGTGAGCACGAGGTCGGTGGCAGTGGTTCCGACGGGAAGCTGGCCGGTGAGCTGCACTCCGACGATCACCGGCCACGGGAGGTACGTCGGCTGACCGAGCATCGCGGCTTCGGCCTCGATGCCACCCACGCCCCAGCCAAGCACGCCGAGGCCGTTGATCATCGTGGTGTGCGAGTCGGCGCCGAAGAGCGTGTCGGGCAACGCGACGCCGTCGCGCTCGACGACGACCTCCGCGAGCCGCTCGAGGTTCACCTGGTGACAGATGCCCGCGCCGGGCGGAACGACGCGGAAGGTCTTGAACGCCTGGCCTGCCCAGCGGAGGAGCGAGTAGCGCTCGCGGTTGCGTTCGTATTCGCGCTCGAGGTTGCGCTCGTAAACGTCCTTCGCGCCGAAGAAATCGGCCTGGACCGAGTGGTCGATGATCAGGTCCACCGGAATGAGGGGCTCGATGCGCGCGGGATCTTTGCCGGCGCGCTGCATCGCGGCGCGCATCGCGGCGAGATCCACGGCTGCCGGGACGCCGGTGTAGTCCTGAAGCAGGATGCGTGACGGGCGGAACGGCACCGATGCGTCTGCGGGCGGCGCCGCGGGGTAGCGCGCGAGCGCCATCGCATCGCGCTCGTTCGCCCCGCCGCTGGCGACAGCGCGGATCACGCCCTCAAGCAGGATCTTCACTGTCGTTGGCAGCGCCGACACGTTACCGGCCTGCGATAACGGGAAGTAGCGGAGCTGCGTCTCGGGAAGTGCGGCGCTCTTGAAGTCCGTCATGCCAGCAGGTCTCTCACGAGATCGCGCTCCTTCTCGAGCTCCGCGATGGTCGCGGCTAGCTTGTCGGTCGCGAATCGGTCGAGCTGCACGTCGCGCACGATCTCGTAAGCGCCGTCGCCCTTCGATGTCAGCGGGAACGAAGAGACCAGGCCTTGCGGCACGCCGTAGCTTCCGTCGGAGACCACCGCTGCGCTGAACCAGTCGTCGCGCAAGGTGGGGGTAACGAGGCTGCGCACGTGATCGATGAGCGCCTGCGCGGCCGAGAATGCGCTCGACGCGCCACGAGCGGCGATGACCGCTGCGCCACGCTGCTGCACGGCGGGTATGAAGTCCTTCTCGAGCCAGTCGCGGTCGACCGCTGCCGTCGCCGCATTCCCGCTTACGGTCGCATTCGTGAAGTCTGGATACAGCGTCGCGCTGTGGTTCCCCCAGATCGCGAGCTTCTTCACGTCCTTCACCCGCGCACCGGCCTTGTTCGCGAGCAGCGCGCGCGCGCGGTTCTGATCGAGGCGCGTCATCGCGCTCCAGCGGTCGTCGGGCACGCTCTTCGCGTTGGCGCGCGCGATGAGGCAGTTCGTGTTGCAGGGATTGCCCACGACGACGACGCGCACGCCCTTCGCAGCGATCTGCGCGATCGCCCTGCCCTCGTCGACGAAGATCGGACCGTTCTTCCGGATGAGGTCGCC
>JANMSU010000346.1:0-1555 GCA_031389835.1 Chloroflexota bacterium | reverse complement strand
GCAGGAGCTGGCGCGCGCGCTCGGCTATGCGCCGCGCAGCAAAGGCAGCGCGTCGCTCGGGTTCGCCGGTCTCATCGGCTACTGGTACTTCTCGAGCGTGTTCCTCACCGGCCTCGCGACGAACTTCTTCGTCGTCGGCCTCCTCTCCGCCGACGATCAGCGCCGCTTCGGATGGACCGGCTGGCTCGCGGCCGCCGCGCCGGTCGGCATCGTGTGCCTCGTCGGCGCACTCGTCGTTCTGCTGGTGATGCTCCGGCCCGAGCGACACGGCAAGGTTTCCGCGGAGACGATCAGGCGGCAGTCGCACATCCTTGGCCCGATATCGCGGCAGGAGCGCGTCGCGATCGCGGGGCTCGCGGTGCTTGTCGTCGGCCTGGCCGCGCAGCCGCTGTTGCAGATCGACGCGGCCTGGCTCGCGCTCGCCGCGCTGGTGATCGTGACCGCCGGCGTGCTCGACCGCGAGCGCTTTCGCTCGTCGCTGGACTGGGGCTTCCTCGCTTTCCTCGGCGTGCTCCTCGGCTCGGGTGCGGTGCTGCAGAGCGGGGGAGTGGACAAGTGGATCTCGTCACTGCTCCTGGACGCGACCGCGGCGGTGCGCTCGCCGGGACTGCTCGTGATCGTCTTCGCCGTCCTCGTGATGCTCAGCCGCATCGTCCTACCGAGCCGGCCCGCGATGGTCCTCCTCAGCCTCGCGCTGGTCCCGGCGGCTCCGGCGCTCGGGATCTCACCGTGGGTCGCCGGCTTCGTCGTGCTGGTCGCGTCGAATGTGTGGGTGCTGCCGTATCAGGGTCTCGAGTACCTCATCGCGCGCGACGCGACGCAGGGCGAGGCGTTCGACGATCGTCAGGGAACGCAGGTGGGTGCGGCTCTGACACTGATCCGCCTCGTGGCCATCGCGTTAGCGGTGCCGTTCTGGCAGGCGATGGGGCTCGTCGGCCCTTAGCAGCTGTTGTACTTAGCGGTCCAGAGCACACCCTCTGTCGGATCTCCCTTGGTCTCGATGATCTTGGCCTCGAGCATGGTGTCGAGCGATCCGGCCACCGCCTTTTGCGTGAAACAGCCGTTCTCGGAGAGCGCCGGCAGGAATGCGTCGAGCACCCGCTTCGTCACCGCGAGGTCCGTGCTGCCGATGGCCTTGGCCACGGTCGGGACCACGGCGGCGGGATCGGCCTTCACCTTCTGCATCCCTTTCCTGAGGGCTTTGCTGAAAGCAGACGCCGCGTTCGGATTCTTGGCCGCCCAGTCGCGATTCGTTGCCCACGCGGTGTAAAGGAAGTCCGAGAACTTCGGCACGTCACCGGCCGGCCCGTCGATGAGGATGGTCCCGATGCCTTTGTCCGCCGCGACATAGGGGGTCGGCGGCGAGAGGTGGTAGGCATCGATCTGGTTCGACTCGAGGGCTGCGAGCAGCGCAGGCCCGCCGCCGATGCCGACGATCTTCGCGTCACGGTCCGGATCGAGGCCCGCCTGCCGCAGGTAGTAGCGCATGTACTTGTCGGTCGGCGCGCCCGGTCGCGTGATCCCGAGGCGTAGTCCCTTGAGCGCCGCCCAGCGG
>JANMSU010000318.1:0-4927 GCA_031389835.1 Chloroflexota bacterium | reverse complement strand
GCGTCGGGAAGGAGCAGGAGTTCGGGCCGAACGACTACTACGGCACCTCCTACTTCGCGGACCCGCGCGGGAAGATCGTCCCGACCCAGTAGCCGTTCGCGATCGCGTGCGCTGTCTGCTCGATGAACCACAGGTGCATGGAGAGGCCGCGCGAGGTCGCGGACGGGATGAACACGAGCTCCGCCCCGTGCAGCCCGAGCATGCGCGCCCCTTCGGGGAAGTGGCGGTCGTAGCAGATGTAGACACCGACCTTGCCGACCGCCGTGTCGAACACCGGGTAGCCCATGTTCCCCGGGCGGAAGTAGAACTTCTCCCAGAAGCCGTTCACGTGCGGGATGTGTGTCTTTCGATACTTTCCGAGGTACTTGCCGTCGGCATCGATGACCGCGGCGGTGTTGTAGTAGATGCCGACCTGGTCTTCTTCGTACATCGGCGCGATGATCACCATCCCGTGCTTGCGGGCGAGCTCCTGCATGAGCTTGGTTGTCGGCCCGTCGGGGATCTTCTCCGTGTACGAGTAATGCTTGGTGTCCTGGACCTGGCAGAAATACGGACCGTAGAAGAGCTCCTGCAGGCAGATCACCTGGGCGCCTTGCTTCGCCGCCTGCTCGATGTACTGCACGTGCCTCGCGACCATCGAGTCTTTGTCGCCGGTCCAGGCGACCTGGACGAGCGCCGCCTTGACGGTGGTCATCTCGCCCTCCCCTTTCGAACCTTCGCTTGGCCGCGATGCTAGTGGAGAGCACAATGACGCCGGCCGGCGCACCGCATCCGCGGGGCCGGTGCGGGGAGGATGCACATGAAACGTCTAGCGATCGCCTTGGCGGTGGTCGGCCTTGTCGGCGCGGCCTGCGGTCAACCGGCGCCCGGCGGGGGCCCGACGACGTCCCCGGCGCCGACAGCCGCCGCGACCGCGTCGCCGACACGCGGCGGGACCGCAATCGTGGCGATCTGGCAGTTCCCAGCGACGCTCGCCGCGCACTACGCGAATCAGACCGTCACCACCCTCGTGCACAACGGCGTCCTCGAGGGCCTTGCCGAAACGAACACGAACGGCGAGTACATCCCGACGCTGGCGGCGAAGGTCCCGTCCATCGCGAACGGCGGCGCCAAGGTCAGCGCCGACGGCAAGAAGCTCGACGTGACCTGGGAGCTCAAGCCCGGCATCAAGTGGTCCGACGGCACGGCGCTGACGAGCGCGGACATCAAGTACACCTGGGAGATCTTCATGAAGGATCCCAAGGTGAACAATCGCACCGGATTCAGTGACATCGAATCCATCGACCTGCCGAACGAGCTAACCGCGGTGGTGCACTACAAGTCGGTCTACGCACCCTACCCGCTGAACTTCGAGTCGCTCATGCCGAAGCATCTGCTCGAAAAGGAAGCCGACATCAGCAAGACCGACTACATCCGCCGTCCCCTCGGGACGGGGCCGTTCAAGGTCACCGAGTTCAAGACCGATGAGTCGATCACGCTCGAGAAGAATCCGAACTACCGCGACGCGGGCAAACCGTACCTCGACAAGGTCATCTTCAAGAGCGTGCCGTCGAGCCAAATCGGCCTTGCACAGCTCAAGGCCGGCGAGGTCCACGCGATGTGGAATCTCACCGAGGCGCAGACGCCCGACGTCGAGAAGGAGACCGCGCTCGCGCTCCAGGTGGTGCAGGGTCCGACTGTGGAGCGTATCGAGCTGAACACCGCGCTGAACAAGGAGTACCCGGACCCGAACAGCGCGCATCCGGTCATAGGCGACATCGAGATGCGCAAGGCGCTGCTCTACGCAACGCCCAAACAGCAGGTCATCGATAAGCTGCTCTTCGGCAAAGCCAAGGCCGGTTCGTCGCCGGTCTCGCAAGGATGGGCCGCCTACAAGGAGCCGCAGGAGGGCTACGACATCGCGAAGGCGAACTCGACCCTGGACAAAGCCGGATGGGTGAAGGGCAGCGACGGCATCCGGAGCAAGGGCGGCGTGCGCGCCTCGCTCACCTACTCGACGACGACTGGTGACCAGCTGCGCGAGCGCGTCCAGCAGGTGCTGGTGGACGAGTGGAAGGCGATCGGCGTCGAGGTGAAGATTCAGAACCAGCCGTCGAGCGTGCTCCTGTCGGGATCGTGCACGGGCAAGGATCCGCGCAAGCTCGGGACGTTCGATCTGCTGATGTACGCGTCGACACCGTCCATCGACCCTCACTCGACGATCTCCCCGCGCTACCACTCGAAGCAGATCCCTTCCCAGGCGGACTGCTCGGGTCAGAACTACACCCGCTTCAAGAACCCCGAGGCGGACAAGGCGATCGAGGAGGCGGGCGCGACGCTCGATCTCGAGAAGCGCAAGACGGCGTACGCGAAGATCATGAAGCTGCTAAACGAGGCGTACGTGATCATCTGGATGTACGACCGCGCCAACATCGACGCTCGGCGCAATGAGGTCCAGGGATGGCAGGCGAACACATGGCGTCGGTTCACCTGGAACATCCAGGACTGGTGGCTGAAGAAATAGCCCGGAGAAGATAGGAGGGCGGCGGCGCCGTGGGGAGATACATCCTGCGCCGGCTCCTGCAGGCGCTGCCGCTCCTTTTTGCCATCAGCGTCGCGTCCTTCGCCATCCTCAAGGCAACGCCAGGCGGACCGCTCGCCGCGTACGAGGGCAATCCGAACTTCACGGAGGAGGATCGCCTGCGCCTCGAGCATGCGTTTGGACTCGACCGTCCACTCCCCATCCAGTACCTGAGCTGGCTCGGGAGTTTCCTCACGGGTGACTGGGGCTACAGTTTCGCGCACCACCTGCCCGTTCTGACGCTCATCGGCGAGCGACTCCCGAACACCCTGCAGCTCATGGGGACGGTCTTCATAGTCGTACTGCTCCTTGCGATTCCGATCGGAGTGACCACCGCGCTGAAGCAGTACTCGGTCTTCGACCATGTTGTCACGGGCACTACGTTCACGTTCTTGTCGACGCCGACATTCTGGCTCGGACTGCTGCTGATCATCATCTTCGGCCTGTGGCTGCGCTGGCTGCCACTGGGCGGGATCCAGACGCCCGGCTCGGAATTCGACATCATCGACCGTTTGAGGCATCTGATCCTGCCCGTGGCCACGCTATCGCTCGTGCAGATCGGCTCGCACGTCCGCTTTCTGCGTGCATCGATGCTTGAGACGATCGCGCAGGATTACATGCGCACGGCGCGGGCGAAAGGCCTCGCCGAGCGCGTCGTCGTGCTCCGGCACGCGCTCAAGAACGCGGCGATCCCGCTCGTCACAGTCGTGGCGCTCGATCTCCCCGAGCTCTTCGTCGGCGCCCTCGTGACCGAGTCAATCTTCGGCTGGCCGGGAATGGGCCGCCTGTTCCTGGATGCGGCGTTCCGCTCCGACTACCCGGTGCTGCAAGGGATCCTCGCCGTGTCGAGCACGCTCATCGTGCTCTCGAACTTGCTTGCCGACGTGGCGTACGGGTATCTCGATCCGCGGATCAGGTATTCCTGATGGCAACGAAATCCGTCGCCATCCCAGTCACGATCGAGCTCCGCTCAGCACAGCGCAGCCAGTGGTCCATGGCGCTGGAGCGATTCCGCGCGCACCGGCCGGCGGTACTCGGCGTCTTCGTGCTCGCGACGCTCGCGCTACTCTCGGCCGCCGCGCCGCTCGTATCTCCGTACGACCCCGACAAGACGGCCCTGCTTCTCATTTACGAGCCGCCATCGCTCGCGCATCCCTTCGGGACCGACGATCTCGGACGCGATCTCGCAACACGGATCCTCTACGGCGGGAGGGTGTCACTCTCGGTCGGTCTGCTGGCGGTGGCCGTCGCGGTGTCGATCGGCACGCTTGTGGGCGTCGTCGCCGGCTACTACGGCGGGTGGATCGACAGCATCCTTATGCGCTTTGTCGACATGATGTACTCGTTCCCCCGCCTCTTCCTCCTGATCCTGTTCGGTGTGTTCTTCAAAGGGATGACCATCGGCGTGATCGTGCTGGTGCTCGGTGTGCTCTCGTGGATGACCACGTCACGGCTCGTCCGGGCGACGTTCCTGTCGCTGAAGAATCGCGAGTTCGTGGAGGCCGCGCGTTGTGTAGGCGCGAGCGACCGACGCATCATCGTGCGGCACCTCCTTCCGAACTCGCTCGCGCCGATCATCGTCGCCGCGACGCTCGGTGTGGCCGCGGCGATCATCGCCGAGAGCACCCTGTCGTTCCTCGGCCTGGGCATCCAGCCACCGACCCCGTCGTGGGGCAACATGCTGAATCACGCCACGTCGGACATGGACAAGGCGCCGTGGATCGCGATCTTCCCCGGTCTTTTCATCTTCCTCGCCGTGGTCTCGATCAACTTCATCGGCGACGGTCTACGCGACGCGCTCGATCCGCGCCACGTCATTCGCGGGGATAGCTAAGGAAGACCGAGCGGGACCGACTGCGCTGGCGGCAGTGTTGGCAGTGGCACAGGCAGCGGCGATGTGCTGGGAAGCGGTCCGACGACGGGGGGCGTGGCCGGCGCGATCGGCGGAAGCGCCGGCGCGATCGTCGGCAGCGAAGGCGCTGCTAGCGGCAGCGGAACGAGCGTCGCGGGCACGGAGGTTGGGTCCGCAACAGTCTCCTGCACCGAAGGCGGAGTGGGCTTTGCGGCTTCAACATCCTGCGCGGGGGCGCCAGCGCCGCTAGGCCGAACCGTCGGTTCGCCCTGTTTCGGGGCACCGGTGCTCGGTGCGACAGAGGACGACGGCCGGATCGGCACCGTGAAATCCCATCCCGCCATCAGCGCCCCGCCCAGAAGCCCGAGCACGAGCGTCAGCCCGATGGACAGTGCGATCGAGGACAGTGGCAGTGCGGGACGCTCCAGTTTCGGGGCCGCTGGCTCAGCGTCGGCCGGAGCGTCGGCGTCCTGAGCCTGTTCACGCATCGCGAGCGCGACCGCTTCGGCACGACT
>JANMSU010000296.1:0-3471 GCA_031389835.1 Chloroflexota bacterium | reverse complement strand
GGCTGCGGCGTCCGCTCTTGTCGGGCTCGCCGAGCTTGTTGCGGATGAACCGCACACCGCGCACGTGACCCCACTCCGTCGTGAGGATCTCGACCGGTGACGAGAGGTACACGAAGTGGATGCCCTCGCGCTCCGTCTCGGTGAGCTCCTCTTCGTCGACGACCATCTCATCGCGGCCACGGCGATAGACGATCGACACCTGGTCCGCGCCGAGTCGCCACGATGTCGAGGCGCAGTCCATCGCGGTGTAACCACCGCCGAGGACCACAACGCTCTTCCCCACCTCGACCGGGCGGCCGCGATACGCGCGCTCGAGGAAGACGATGCCCGCCATCACGCCATCGGCGTCGAGGTTCTTGATCTCGGCCGGATAGTTCGGCTCGAAGCAGCCAGCGGTAACCAGCACGGCGTCGTACTCGTCGCGCAGCTGACTCAGTGTCACGTCGCGACCGACGTACGTCGAAAGACGCAGCTCGACGTTCTCGTTGACGATCCCGTTGATGTCTCGGTCGATGACCTCGCGCGGGAGGCGGAACGGTGGCACGCCCGCGAGCGCAGTGCCGCCGGCCTGATCGAGCGCGTCGAGGACCGTGACACCGAACCCGAGCTTCGCGAGGTCGCTCGCGGCGGAGAGCCCGGCGCAACCGGCGCCGACGACCGCCACGCGCCCCCGCGGCGGCCCGATGACCGGCGGCGGTGGCTGCGTATAGGCCCCACCGTCGATCCGTATGTTCGCGTGGGTCCAGTCGGACAGGAACTTCTTCACGTAACGGATCGAGAGAGGCTTGTCGACCTCTTTGCGCCGGCAGGCGGTCTCGCACGGCGCGGCACACACAGAGCCGCAGATGGATGCCATCGGGTTCGGGTCGAGAGCGAGCTCCCAGGCCTTTTCGAACTCGCCGGCCGCAGCGAGGTTGAGATACCCACGGCAGTTGGTCTTCACGGGACAGGCTTCCTGGCAAGGGATGTTGTCCTGGTACCAGGACGGCCCGACCTCCACCACCTGGTACAGCTCTCTCACTCGTGGCTCATGCTACCGACGGCACATGGCGCGTCAAACGAGCGCAACGATCATCGAGCGCAAGACCCGCCTCGACGGAACGGTGAGCGAGTACCGCTGCGAGCCGCTGTCGATCGACGTCGACCGACACGCGGTGTTGCGTTACACGATGGACCGCGAATGGGTCATCGCCGACACCGGCATCGTGCTGCGGCCCGGGCAGGTCACGGTCGCTCACTACTGGCACGACCGCCCGTACAACATCTATCACTGGCTCGATGGACCGCGAACGATCGCCTACTACTGCAACGTCGCGATCGACACGATCATCCGTGAGGATCTGGTCGGCTACACCGACCTCGTCGTCGACGTGCTGCTGCGACCTTCGGGGGAGACGATCGTCCTCGACGAGGAGGAGCTCCCACCCGACCTCGAGCCGTCGCGGCGGATCCATATCGCCCGCGCGTTGGAGTCGATCGCCTCTGGCCCGCGCCGGCTCGCCGCGGAGATCGAACGCGAGACGCGCGCCGCACTCGCTCGTTGACCACGCGACCAGGGGAGTCGTCTTCCCCCGACCGGGGGGCGCTGCCCCTGTTTAGCGGGACGACACTTCCGTCGATGAGCGATGACTCCCGGCTCGCGAACCCAGGAGCGAGCGACCCCCTGGCGGAGGTCGAGATGGGCGCGCCGCAAAGCGGACCCAACCGCAGCGACCTCGAGGCGCTGAAGGACGGCGCCGCGATGATGATCCAGGCCGGGAACCGCGTCGCGGCGATGGCGCTCCTCTGGTCCGCCGTCGCGATCGATCCGACCGACCTTGCGTCGCACCGCCGTCTCGCCGCGACTCTCGCGAGTGGTGGCGACATCGACGGCGCGGCGGATGAGTACGCGCGCTACATCGAATTCATGCTTCCGCTCGGCGAAGTCGGCCGCGCGACGCTCGAGCTCTCATACGGAGCGAGCATGCTCGGCGGTCACCACACGCTGCACGAAGCGGCGGAGAAGATCGTGAGCGCAGTGCGTTCGATCGTGCCGCCGGCGGGCGCGGCGATCGCGCCCACCGCTCCGATCATGCGCGTCCCGGCTCCGGCGATGCGCCCGCTCGCGCCAACAATGGCGCCAACCAGCGCGGAGCTCACGACGCCGCTGCGCGCGCCACGCCTCCTGCCCAAAGTGCCGTTCCGTTTCTGCGTGCACGCCGACGGCGATCGTCACTGGATGCAGCTTGAGGGTGGCACCGCAGAGCTTGTGCCGACCGCTGTTCGCATCGTCGACGCGAACGAGAACGTCGTCGAGACGCGTCTCTGCATCCCGCTCACGGCCGGCGACAAGGGACACGCGCCCGCGGTCGAACAGCAAGGTCCCGGTGTGGCATGGGTGGTCGTCGGGATCCCGAATGACATCGTCGCGGCGATCGACGCAGGCAAACCATCACCCTACGGATTCCAAGCGAAGGTCGACGACGAGTGGCTCTCGCTCGATCTCGTGGACACCGGCTGCCGCCTCGGCCGCACGCGCGCGAAGATCGCGGCCTCCTAACACCCCAGCCGCGCGTCTCGTCCCCTCCATACTTCCGAGCACATGAGGTTCCTCAGAGACGCCATCCCACTCCGCCGTGGCGAATGGGGCCTTGCCCTCTTCCTGTACTTCCTGCTGACCGTCATGGTCGGCGCGGACTGGGTCGGAAAGCTGGGAGCCGACGCGTTGTTCGTGAAGCGGTACGGCGTCCAGAACGTGCCCTGGATGTACATCATCACACCGATCGCGATGCTCGCGGTCTCCGCGCTCATCTTCTTTTTCATCGATCGCATGCGCCGCCGGACGATGCTTCTCGTCTACGTCGCGGCGGTCGCGCTGCTGTCGGTCGGGATCCAATACGCGATCACCTACAACGCGATCGGAAGCGTGGTCCAACCGATCTCCTACGTGTTCGCCCACGGCGTCAAGGAGACGATCTACATCCTCTTCTGGGTCTATGCCGGCAACCTCTACGACGCCGAGCAGTCGAAGCGGCTGTTCCCGTTCTTCGCGGGGTCGGTGCTCGTCGGGAAGATCCTAGGCGGCGTCGTCGGCGCTGCGATCGCACCTATCATCCACGCGGAGAACTTCATCGGCGCGCAGGCGGTGGGCTTCTTCGTGTGCTTTGTCGCGCTCGTCCTGTACCGCGGACTTCCAGAGGGCCGCTCGGGCGAGGTCAAGGACAAGCATCGGCCGCAGGGCGTCAAAGCGAAAGTCCGCGAGACGACGGACGGCTACCGCGCCGTCACCTCGGATCCGCTGCTTCGCACATTCGGCGTCGGGGTCTTCTTCTGGTACTTCCTCATGCAGTTCGCGAACTTCCTTTATTTGCTGGGGCTGGACCAGTCGTCGGCCGGCAGCGGCACAGGGAGCGAAGACCTCTTCAGCCAGCTGTACGCCTCCGTGTACACGAGCTCGTCACTGGTCGCGCTCGCGATCCAGAGCTTCATCAC